>JALQZL010000200.1 GCA_023258355.1 Wenzhouxiangellaceae bacterium
GGCGACGTTCTAGCACACTGATGGGCACCCGGTCTGCCCAAGCTCTGGCCTTAGCGACAGTGGCATCATCGGAGTTATCGTCTACCACCCATATTTCATAAGGCATGGGGGCGCCATCCACCTTGGGAATGGCGCGAGCGATACCTTCAATCAGGCGATCGATGTTCTGTGCTTCGTTGAGCGTGGGGACAATGATGCTCAACTGGATCATGGCCTTCTCACTTATTTCCATGCACGCTGAGGACAACCAGTCTATTCCAAAGAAGGCCATGGGGGAAGCGAACTCGCCTTTGGCTCTGGCATACTAAGCTCAATAGTTTGATATTTGACGTGAAGAATCCTACAGATGTTTGAAGCTGTGACGTTGGGTTTGGCGCTCTTTTTTGGCTTGGCTGTTCGAAGGCTGGGGTTGCCACCTTTGGTTGGATTTTTGTGTGCGGGATTCGTTGTGGCAGCGTTATCGGCTCATGTTCCCTCATTCCCTGATGTGGCAACCGAGTCGCTACACCAGCTTGCACACTGGGGTGTTTTGCTCTTGCTATTTACCGTTGGGCTAAAGCTAAAGATGGGTCAGATGACCCAAGGCCATGTTCTAAAGGGAGCTATGATTCACTTCGCGCTGTCTGCGGCCATATTTATTTGTGGTTTGCGTTGGGTGATGCAGCTCGACTGGTCCGTGGCTCTGCTGCTGGCGGTTGTGCTGAGCTTCTCGAGTACTGTGCTTGCTGCCAAGATTCTAGAGGGGAAGCGAGAGTTAACGGCATTTCATGGGCGAACGGTGATTGGTATCCTGATTATCCAAGACCTACTGGCGCTCGCGGTGTTGAGTGTTTGGGGAGATCAGTCACCTACGCCTTGGGCGCTTCTTATATTTGGGCTTCCACTGCTTCGGCCAGTGATTTATTGGCTATTTAACTTCATTGGCTATGATGAGCTTTTATTGCTCATGGGTATGTTCACCGCTTTGGTGTTGGGTGGAATGGGGTTCGCTGTGTTGGGATTGTCCTCAGAGCTAGGCGCCCTAGCCATGGGGATGCTGCTCGCCAATCACCCTAGATCGGCTGATGTTGCCGAGTCTCTCTGGAGTCTCAAAGAGCTGCTTCTGGTTGGATTTTTTGTCCAGATTGGCATGTCGGGTCTCCCGGACGTGAGCGATTGGTTGCTGGCCTTGGGATTGGTGGCAGTATTGCCGCTCAAAGGATTGTTGTTTTATGCAGTCCTGGCACTGCTTAACCTAAGGGCTCGCAATGCCTTCCTAGCCGCACTGAGTTTGACGGCGTATAGCGAATTTGGATTAATTGTGGCGGCAGGCGTTCCCTTGCTGGATGATTGGATGGTGCCTCTCGCCCTGGCTGTCGCCCTATCATTTGTCTTGTCTGCACCACTCAACCGTTTTGCTCACCCTTTGGCCGAGTGGTTGGAGCCCACACTTCGCCGGTTTGAGACCAATCGCCCTCATCCCGATGAGATGCCGCCTGACCTGTCTGGTGCTCAGATCTTGATTTTTGGAATGGGTAGAACGGGCAGCGCCGCTTATGATGCATTGTCTGAGCATCAAAGGGCTGTGGTGGGTATTGACTCAGATCCTTACCGAGTGGATGAGCAGTTGGGGAGCGGGCGACTTGTTATGTTGGCAGATGCTGAAGATCCCAACTTTTGGGCCTCTGTTCAGTTAAAGTCCCTCTCTGCGGCGATACTTGCTATGGACGATATTGAGGCCAAGTTGATTGCCACACGAAAGCTTAGAGACATTGGATTCAACGGCCCTGTTGTCACCCATGTCCTTCATGCAGAACAGGCTGACCAAATTCGGGAAGCGGGCGCTGATGAAACGCATTTAACAATGCAAGAGGCAGGGGTGAGCTTGGCGACACATGCCATCGATTGCTTGGGTCGGCGCTCAGGGAAATGAGTTCCTGCCAAAGCGCTCGGATTGACCTGAAGGTCTTGACACCCATGGCTTTCAAGTTAAAATGTACGGCTACGGCTCAAC
>JALQZL010000201.1 GCA_023258355.1 Wenzhouxiangellaceae bacterium
ACCTGCCATTGATCTGATGACGCTGGCTGTCACGCTCAAGCCACTATTGCCTCCTTCAAAGGCGGCGAAGCTGCTAGCCAATGTTGCCAATCTGTCACGACAAGAGGCATGGGATCTGGTGATGAAGCTAGATCAAGACAGCAGCACAATGGGTTCGCATGATGCTTCGGAGGACTGATTGATGGGATGGTTGATACTCGGTGCCCTTGGCATTGCGATCATTTTTCTGCCGCAATGGTGGGTTAAGCGGGTGTTGAAGACCTATGCTCAACCGGTGGACCGCTATCCAGGCACAGGTGGCGAACTGGCGCGCCATCTGCTCAACCGGTTAGGCCTTGAAGATGTCAAAGTGGAGCGTTTGGAAGGAAAAAGACAATGGCAGGGAGACCATTATGACCCACAGGCGCGTTGTGTCCGACTGACCCCTGATCACTTTGATCAGGCCTCGCTCACCGCCATTACCGTCTCAGCGCATGAAGTGGGTCATGCCATTCAACACGCCGATGGGTATCGTCCTTTGATTTGGCGAACGCGTTTGGTGGCTTGGATGCAAAAGTTTCAAAAATTCGGCTTGGTGCTCATTGCACTGATGCCCGTGGCTTTGGTGGCGCTGAAATTGCCAAGAGCAGGTATCGTTCTATTATTGGTTGGACTGGCTTCATTGGCTTCTGGCATATTGGTGCACTTGATGACACTCCCCACAGAGCTAGATGCCAGTTTTCGCCGAGCGTTGCCATTATTGAATCAAGGCGCCTATTTGAAGCCAGAGGACCAAAGGCACGCCAAGAAGATTTTGACCGCGGCCTCTTTGACTTATGTCGCTGCCTCACTCATGGGTCTGGTGAACTTCTATTGGTGGCTAAGGGTTTTGCGACTACCATGAGTCTCTCATCACATCTTCTGTTGCCCGCGTGGCAGGCATGGCGTCGCTTGGCTGTATTTGATCAGCGGTTTGTCCATTCAGCATTGTCTTTTCCCGGGGCTCGGGCATTGGCTGAGCGAGATCAAAACCAAGCACAGGCCATGGGCTACTCATCCGATAGGCATTGGCAGGCACGGCATGCTTTGTCTCCAGCGCTGGATCGACGGGATGACTGGATGACGGTGACCGGTCGGTCTGCCAGCTTGGCCTCAGAGGTTGAGGTTTCTGGGCAGTGGCCTGATCAACCATTCGTTGCATTAGGGACGCATTGGGGAGCGGGGTTGCCCACGTTAGCTCACTTATCCACCCGAGGCCGTCGCCCCATTTTTGTTTATCGAGAAGAGCCTGCGTCGGTTTTTAAAACATCGGCTGAGCGATGGGCGCAAGCGCTTCATCTGAGGGCGCTGAACATCTTAGGTGGTGTGATTACCCTGGGCGGCGCTTATGCCCAAATCATGGCCGCTCTGGAAGAGAGGGCCACCCCAGTGGTCTTGGTAGATGCGCCTGCCGAGGGCCGACCGACCTTACTGGGTCGTGCCACCCGCTTCCAATTGGCAGTCCGCCAAGGCCTTTTGAACATGCTCACCCGTGAGCGTATTCCTTACGTGTTGTACCGTTGCGGTTTCGACCCCATCAGTGGTCAACGCCAGCTCACGATTGGCCCCAGCGTGGTCCCTGACGACCCTCAAGCGATTGCGGATCATGCGGCGTGTTGGCTAGAAAGTGCGCTGGCAGTAGATAGTGCGCAATGGCGTTTGTGGATGGTGTCTCAGGGTTTGCTCGAAGCCACCCCATGATGGACGTAAGAATCGGCTATCCTTAGTCACTGAGGGTCGGCCAGACAGTCGCTGTGCCTACGGGGTACAGAGGAAAGTCCGGGCTTCATAGGGCAGAGTGCCAGGTAACGCCTGGGCGGTGAAAGCCGACGGAAAGTGCAGCAGAGAGTAGACCGCCTCATTCGTGAGGTAAGGGTGAAAGGGTGCGGTAAGAGCGCACCGCGTGTCTGGTAACAGTTCA
>JALQZL010000202.1 GCA_023258355.1 Wenzhouxiangellaceae bacterium
TGGCCAGTGCTATCGCGCACCCCAACCGTAGTGATGCGCACCGTGCACGTGATGGTGAGCGACATCCTGAAGAGACGCTCACCTTCTTCGGTGTGGCTCCCGATATGTACGTGATCGAGCTCTCACCCGGCAGCGGGTGGTACTCAGAGATTTTGGCCCGCTACTTGAAAGAACAAGGACAATTTGTGGCGGCGCACTGGGATATGAATGCTGATTTGAGTGAGGGCTATCGGCGCGCCCGCGGTCAGTATGATGAAAAATTCGCCAATGTGGATGAATATGGTGCGGTCACGATTATCCCATTCAATCCGCCCACCACTGTTAACTTGGGGCCAGCGGCGTCTGCTGATCGGGTATTGAGTTTCCGTAACATGCACTCATGGCATCGATCTGGTGCATTGCCTTCAGTTTTTTCAGCTGCCTTTGATGTGTTAAAGCCCGGTGGTGTGTTCGGTGTCGTGGGTCATCGGCTGCCAGAGAACCGTGAGCAAGACCCTGAAGCTCGAAGCGGGTATATGCATCAAAGCTTGGTAGTGAGCGTTGCCGAACAGGCCGGTTTCATCTTAGAGGCATCCTCTGAGATTAATGCCAATCCAAATGACACTGCTGACCATCCCAACGGCGTATGGAATTTGGCGCCCTCTTTGCGCGTGGAAGAAGGTGATGAGAAAGATTATGCGGCAATTGGTGAAAGTGATCGCTTCACACTTCGGTTCATCAAACCTTAGTCTCTCGTTTTCTTCACGATTCGTTGAACCCCCATCACCTACAGTGTGGGGGTCGAACAACACTATCTTTCTTGGATTTAAATGTCAGCGTTGAGAGCATGTCAGATTTAATACGGCTGGTTTACGCCAGTAAAGCGACCTTCTGCGACCAGCACATTGGCGCACGTCATCAGGTAGTCGACCAAATCATTCGTGACGCGCAGTACCAGAACAGAGCCCATGGCATCACTGGCGTGCTGTGCTTTGATAATGGCCACTTCTTCCAAGCGCTGGAAGGCGAGCGGGAGGCTGTTGAGGCGCTCTATGACAATATCCTCGAAGATTCCAGACACGCTGACGTTTGGTTGTTGTGGAAGCGGCCGGTGAATCAGCGCCTCTTCGATCGCTGGTCAATGAAATACATTAATGTTGACGCCTACATCCACAGGATTTTAGAACGTGAGCGACTAGATCAGTTTGAGCCCCATCGTTTCAGTGATCCGTTGGTAGAGGAATTGTTGGAGTCCATTAAAATCAGCGAAGCCAGGCCGGAAACTCCGCTGGAGGCGCCCGTTCGCTGGCTGTCGCGACAAGAGGCACAGAGCCGCTGGCAACCGAGCTTCTTTTTAACTGGCTTTGCTGCCATGTTGGCTTTGTTGATTGGATTGGCTTTGGCAGGTTTCTTGTAAGAAAATTCGACAATCACCACCGTTGTGTTTGGATAACTAGCCCAGAGCGAGTGTTTTAGGCGACAATACTCGCCATGAGTACACATTCCGCAATTCATGACAATTTCGAACCGGTTGAGCTCCGCGACTATGCTGAGCGCGCCTACCTTGACTATGCCATGTACGTCGTCTTGGACCGTGCCTTGCCTCATGTTGGTGATGGTCTAAAGCCGGTTCAGCGTCGCATCGTTTATGCGATGAGTGAGTTGGGCTTATCTGCCGCATCGAAGCACAAAAAATCAGCCAGAACCGTCGGTGATGTCATCGGTAAATTCCATCCCCACGGCGATCTGGCCTGTTATGAGGCCATGGTGTTGATGGCTCAGCCTTTCTCATATCGGTATCCGCTTGTTGATGGGCAAGGTAACTTTGGGTCACCAGATGATCCGAAGTCCTTTGCGGCGATGCGCTACACCGAGGCTCGGCTGTCGGGGTTCGCCGAAATGCTCTTGTCCGAGCTGGGGCAGGGTACCGTGGAGTGGGGCTTGAACTTTGACGGCACC
>JALQZL010000203.1 GCA_023258355.1 Wenzhouxiangellaceae bacterium
GCCGCCTAACTCCTCATGATGGTATCAAAATGCTTTATATTACCCCTGAAAAGCTTGCTAGATCTGGTATGATTAAGGGAATTCTAAGAGACTTGTCCAATAGAGGATTGATTAGTCGATTTGTGGTTGATGAGGCTCATTGTTTGAGGTATGTTGATATAACTTGTATCTCAAATTCATCATATTTTAATGTTCAAATGACTAAATTGTCTTACTATATCGATAGTGACTGGGGGCATGACTTTCGCCCAGAGTATCTGCGACTCAGTGAAGTCACCCAACGCCACCCACAGGTGCCCATCTTGGCCCTCACAGCCACCGCAGACCATCGCACACGCACGGAAATTATTGACCGTTTGCTGGGCCATGAGGCAGCGGTTTTTGTGGATAGTTTCAACCGTGCAAACATTTGTTATCGCATCGGCTTAAAGACCCATGCACGCGCGCAGTTGCTACGGTTTATACGGCATGAACACCCGAATAATGCGGGGATTGTCTACTGCGCATCGAGAAAAAAGACCGAGCAACTGGCGACATGGCTCACTGAACAGGGCATCCGCTCACTGCCCTACCATGCCGGTTTGGATACGCAGACACGCGAAGCCCATCAAAGCCGCTTCATCAATGAAGAAGGTTGGGTGATGTGCGCGACCATTGCCTTTGGCATGGGCATTGATAAACCCAATGTCCGCTTCGTTGCCCATCTCGATCTCCCCAAAAGTCTTGAAGCTTACTACCAAGAGACTGGGCGAGCCGGGCGCGATGGTCTGTCGGCAGATGCTTGGCTAATTTATGGCTTATCTGACCTTGTTCAAGTCAGACGGATGATGGGTCAAAGTGGCTCGCCAAGTCCACTGGATCATCAACGCCTACAAGCGATGATGGCTTTTCTTGAGAACGCTGACTGTCGTCGACCTATGTTGCTGAAATACTTCAATGAAGACCACCCAGGCAACTGCGGTCTGTGCGACAACTGTCTCGCAAAACCCGAGACATGGAATGCCACAGAAGCGGCCCAAAAAATGTTGTCTTGTATTTACCGCACAGGCCAGCGCTATGGTGCCAGCCATTTAATCGATGTCTTGCAAGGCAAGCCCAGTGATCGCATTAGCGCTTTGGGCCATGATGACATTTCAACCTTTGGCATAGGTCGAGAACTGGATAAAACCCGATGGCATACCGTGTTGCGCCAACTGCTGGCCAAAGGCCACATTGAGCCTGACCCCCATGGTCACGGTGGGCTACAACTGACCGAACAATCCAGAGGCTTACTCAGAGGCGAGGAGACGCTCGAATGTCGCATCGATACGCTCGAGTCTACTAAATCAACCATAGCACGTGCCACATCAGAAGCCGTGGACACCCCGCTATGGCGAGCATTTAAAGCTTGGCGCTTAGAAAAAGCACAAGCACAGGGTGTCCCACCTTATGTCATCTTTCATGACCAAACCATCCAATCGATCATCGATGCGCGCCCTGAAACTCTGGAAGCATTAGGTCAAGTGCACGGCGTAGGACGCCACAAACTTCAACGCTATGGTGACGAGGTCTTGGCTGTCTTATGGCAAACCCCACCCGAACGTTAAGACATCACCCTGTGCGGGGCTGAAAAAAGTTGCTCAGTGATTAGCCGTCAAAGCTTGGCCAATTGAAGCATCGGCGCAAAGAAAATCATCAACACCATCACGCTCAGCAAGATCATTAACAACACGGTCAAAGGCTGCTTTGCCCACAGGTTAACAAAGCGCTCTTCTCGTCCGTCTTTCCTCGCTCTTGCACGCGCAGCCTGGAAACGTTCGGCACGTTCTTGTTGATAGGCATCAAAAAGTGCACGGGCTCTGGGCATGTCTTCAATCTCACGCACCCAAATGCCCCCAGCACTGATCCCAAACGGACCGGGTGGCGTTGTGTAATGAGGTATGTGATGACGATCCAAT
>JALQZL010000204.1:0-257 GCA_023258355.1 Wenzhouxiangellaceae bacterium
GACATTTCCATCGGCATCAGCCCAGGTGATCGCATCGGCCTGTTGGGCTTGAATGGTGCCGGGAAATCGACCTTAATTCGAGCCATTGCTGGGTCACTCAAGCCACTCGATGGTCGCCTGATGCACGCGAAAGGATTGGGGATTGGCTACTTTGCACAGCATCAGTTAGAACAGCTTCATGCGCATGAATCTGTGCTGTGGCACATGAGCAAACAAGATGCCACGCTGGGACTTGAGACCAATGAGCAGCAAACCAG
>JALQZL010000204.1:267-1935 GCA_023258355.1 Wenzhouxiangellaceae bacterium
TTAGTGGCGATATTGTTGATTCAGATATTCGTCAACTATCGGGTGGTGAAAAAGCACGTCTCGTGCTCGCCCTATTGGTCAGAAGCAAGCCGAATTTGCTACTGCTTGATGAGCCGACAAACCATTTAGACTTGCAAATGCGCCAAGCCCTGACCATGGCCCTACAAAGCTATGAGGGCGCAGTGATGGTGGTCTCCCATGACCGCCACCTACTGACCAACAGCGTAGACCAATTCTGGTTGGTGCACCACGGTGAGGTATCTGCTTTTGATGGTGACTTGGATGATTACCGCCAAATCATCAAAAGCCAGTCATCTGCTGTATCAGAATCCACCTCTTCGACCAATTCTCGGAAAATTCTGAGGCAAGATAAAGCCAAACGTCGTCTTGAGCTTAGGCCGTTGCAAAACAAGCTAAAGCGCGTGAGTCAATCGATAGACGATCTGACTCAAAAACTCCAAGCCATTGATCAAACGCTTGCAGATGTAAACATCTATCAAGACGAAACCAAGGCTAGGGAACTTAGCCATGCCCTTGAGACCAGAACCACCTTAGCCAATCAGTTGGCTAATTTGGAATCGGATTGGCTGGAGACTGCTGAGGCGATTGAGGCACTTGAGATGGGGGCAGACGATTTATCTTGTGATTGACAAATACGCTCTTGCCTTGAGTCAGACAGGTTAGCTAGAGGTTGCGCCCGTAGTACAGCTCACCCATCTCTTTCTGGAGGCGCTTTTCGATACGCAGCCGCTCTTTTCGGTCTAGCCCATCTGCAGAGCGGGCAAACAAGTAGTCGTCGAGATCAAAGTCTTTCAACACCATTTTTGTGTGAAACAAATTTTCTTGATAGACATTGACATCGATCATGTCATAGCGATTCTTGGTATCTCGGCTCAAGTAGTCTTGAATCGAGGTGATTTTGTGGTCGATGAAGTGCTTTCGACCTCGAATATCACGGGTGAACCCGCGAACTCGATAATCGATGGTCACGATGTCAGACTCGAAACTGTGCAATAGATAATTGAGGGCTTTTAGGGGTGAAATGACACCGCAAGTCGCCACATCAATGTCTGCACGAAAGGTGCAGATCCCATCGTGGGGATGGGCTTCTGGGTAGGTATGGACGGTGATGTGGCTCTTATCCAAGTGCCCAACCACGCTCTCTGGCAAAGGTCCCGGCGCGGCTGTACCCACTTGGTCATCAATGACCACTGGCTCCTCAGCAATCAGCATTGTTACGCTGGCACCTTGGGGCTCGTAATCTTGTCTGGCCACGTTTAGGATATTCGCACCAATGATGTCTGAGACATCCGACAAGATCTGAGTCAAACGCTCAGCATTGTAAGCCTCGTCAATATAAGCAATATAGTCACGGCGCTCTGTATCAGTCGTGGCATAGCACAAGTCGTAGATATTAAAGCTCAGTGCCTTGGTCAGGTTATTAAACCCGTGTAATTTGATTTTGCGCGCACCCATAGCATCATCCCATACAGAGCGACCAAACCGCTATTATCGAGGAAATGGCACCCTGAAATCATCAAAAATACCGATCTTTTTCAAATTTTCTGACCTGCCTCGTTTGGCCTGCATGCCTTAAAATGTAGCCATGATCTCGAGCCCGTCTGAATTTTTAAGTCATGCATAGCGCATCTGAAAGCGCTCAACCGA
>JALQZL010000205.1 GCA_023258355.1 Wenzhouxiangellaceae bacterium
GCCACTCGACTCGATTTTAGTGGCATTGCAAAAGGCGGGGCGGCCAAAAAAGCCTGTGAACTATTGCTATCCATGGGGTTTGAGGATGCGTTGGTCAACTTAGGCGGCGATGTGATGATCTGTGGTCCTGCCACAAAGCCTTGGCGGGTGGCCATTAAAGACCCCAAAGCTGGCGTGTTGGAGGTCTTAGAGATAGCTGAGCCCTTGGCTGTATTTACCTCGGGTCAGTACTATCGATACGGCGAATGGTCAGGCGAACGCTATGCCCATGTACTCGACCCAAAAACAGGCTATCCCATTGAACATGTGATGCAGGCCACCGCCATCCATCCTGACCCACTGATTGCTGATGCAGCAGCCACAGCGCTGGTCGTGGCAGGCAGTGATCACGCACCGGTGTTGGCGAAAGCGGTGGGGCTCAAACAGTGGCTGATTGTTGATGATCAAGGCCAGTTGATTTGGTCTGGTGATTAGCGCCTCAAAACATACCCGTCTCGAGCCTTGCAGCCTCACTCATCATGCTCTGATTCCAAGGCGGATCAAACGTTAGTGCCACGTTGACTGCCTCCACCGTCGGAATCATTTTTAATCGATCACGAACATCATCGACCAAAATATCGCCCATCCCACAGCCCGGCGCCGTAAGTGTCATGGCAATGTCAATCGAACGTGTTCCATCATCGTGGTGATGCACTTGGCAGTCATAAATTAAGCCGAGATCCACAATGTTGATTGGAATTTCTGGGTCAAATATGGTTTGCAGTTGGTGATGAACCAGATCCTCATAATCCTCATCGGTCGCACCTTCCGGCACCGTCGGCCGGGGCGGCGGGTGCTTACCGATGGCATCGGCATCTTCACCATTCAACCGAAACAAACGGCCCTCTACAAAGATGGTAAAGCTACCTCCCAGTGATTGGGTCAGATAACCAGAAGTCCCAGCGGGCAACTCAACGGTCTCACCCTCTGGAACCATAATGACCTCACAGTCACGATCAAAACGAACTGGCGCATAACTGTTGGAGAACATCTTGTTGAGCCCAAATCCAAAATAGCCTTAATTTGGTCCTATTATATCGGAGCTCAAGCCCAAAGCGCGTTCCGAGGCCTGTTGTGTCAACGGGTGATAACCAGGCTTGGCGCGCTGATAGATCTCAGTGGCCCACTCTAGACCCCAAGTGCTTTGCGCAAGCGCGGTATACAGTGGTCTTGTGAACTTGTTTCGACCCACTTCCAGTAAGAAGCCCTCCAATCGCTCGAGACCATCTGGGTATTGTGTTTCAACCGCCAACAGCAGCCACAAAAACAGCACCTCGACATTTTGAGTCTGCGTCAGCAAAAAGCGTTCATCCAATGCTTGCATACGCTCAACACTTATCCCACCACTTAGGCCGGTTAAAAAATGCTGCCACTCATAAACAGACCACTCGTCGGTTTCCAACGCATCCACAGAAACAGCACCACTGAGGTAGGCATCGATGATCTGATCAATGCGCTCAAAAGCATCCGACGTCGGAGCCACCGCGAAATCTGGCATTCCCGGCTGATACAGCCATTCATCCATCTCAGCCACGGTGGCACGATCGGGATACCGATCAAAAAGATGGGTGATGGCGTAGTCTCGAAAAGTTTCTGTATTGATTGACTGAAACGCAAAAGCATCAAAATAGGCGCGCAAAAAGTCATCCAGCGCCTCTCTGCCAAAGCGGTGCTCCAACCAATCCAAGAAGAATCGGCCCATGTCATAAGGCACAGGCATAAAAGCTTCTTCTGGATCACGGTCACTCAAGTCTCTGACCAACTGACGGTCACTTTCATCTGCCGCCGACACAGCCTCAAGCAAGCCATCCCAATCCAGCTTGGCTAGCATGTTGCGAACCCGCTCACCATAGAGTGCCTCCATGATGCGTGC
>JALQZL010000206.1 GCA_023258355.1 Wenzhouxiangellaceae bacterium
GTCTTCATGGTCTTTGAGCATCGAGGCCAGCGCCGCCAGCTGTCGGTCACGCCAAGCCAAATCTTTGGTTAGCCCGGAGGCAAAAGTATCCTGCAGTTCATTGAAGACATCCTTGTATGGATTCTCTTTCGAAAGCGTCTGGGCGCTCATATATCACTCTCCTAATGGCTTTGGATGATTATATCGAGATCGCCAAACGCGTTCCCTGATCAATCGCTCGCTTGGCATCCAATTCAGCTGCCAACTCCGCCCCGCCGATCAGATGCGTTCTGATGCCCAGCGCATCCAGTGGGGCTCGCAATGAAGCATTCGATTCTTGCCCTGCACAGACCACAACATGATCAACGTCTAAGACAACCGACTGACCATCTTTTACGATGTGCAATCCTCGGTCATCAATTTTTTCATAACTGACCCCTGACCACATGTGAACACCATGCCCTTTCAAACTCGTTCGATGAATCCACCCAGTCGTCTTGCCCAAAGACCCACCCATCTTATTTTTCTTTCTCTGTAATAGCCAAATCTCTCGAGAAGCGTTGGCAAAATTCGGGCGCAGGCCCTCCACACCACCCCGACGCTTCAACTGAGTATCCACACCCCACGTCTTGAAAAAGTCCACAATGTTTTGCGCATCGGGGTCGGGGATGTTTGGGACCGATTCATGGAGCAAAAACTCGCTGACATCGAAACCAATACCGCCAGCACCGATAACGGCGACCTTCGAACCCACCGATACCTTGCTTTGCAAAACATCTACGTAACTGACGACCTTAGAATGTGTACTTCCTTCAATATCAAGCAAACGAGGGTTAACACCCGTGGCAAGAACCACCTCATCAAAGGACTGACCAGCCAGCAGCTCAGCCGTAACCCTGGTGCTCAGACGGACTGTGACCCGATGAAGTTCCAATTGCTTCTCAAAGTATCTAAGTGTCTCAATAAACTCTTCTTTACCCGGAATGCGTTTGGCCAGATTGAACTGACCACCAATTTGGTCGGCTTGATCAAACAAGACAACGGAATGACCTCTTTTTGCCAAGGTACACGCGGCGGCCAAGCCTGCTGGGCCCGCCCCAACAACAGCAGTGGATGACTATAATGCCGGTAATCTTGACTCCACGAGCGCGTGTGTTCCAGATACAGTGCGTCGCCAATTTGTTTTATAAGCTGAATATGCTTATCCGAGGACTCAGATTTCAGATAAAAATAAGTATTGAGTACCTTGGTTTGGCCATTACCGTAGTTAGATCTACTACGGTATGGTTATATAATCTGTGGCGCCAGAAATGGAGCGGCGCAAAAGACGCGCCAAAAGTGTTTGCGTGGTGGACTGGACTGGTTCGACTCAATTACGGTTCGCAGGAGGCCGGCGTGCGAACCATCCACACAGGTCTCTGACTCAGCGGCCTCGTGTCCATGGAACACATCAGAGAGTGACGCAGGAACGCATCGATACATCGATTGGCTGCATGTAACGACGTAATAACGACCACCATCCATATCTATCATCCTCACTTTTCGTTCACTCTTGTTTCTACAAACCCAAAACTAAATAAAAATGAAGCTCGCCATCCTCTCCGCCGCCGCCGCCTCGGCCGCCGCCTTCGCCCCCTCGGCCAACGTTGCCCCCGCCACTTCGGCCCTTCGCATGTCCGAGCCCGCCACCGAGACCGAGGCCCCCGCCGCCCCCGCCGTCGAGGGCGAGGCCGCCGCCATGCCCATGGCCGACCAGGTCGAGCAGCTCAGCGCCGCCCCCGCCGTCCAGGCCCTCAACGGCTGGGTCCCCGACGAGTCCAAGCCCTGCTTCGGCCTTCCCGGCGCCTCTGCCCCCCTCGGCTACTTCGACCCCCTCGGCTTCTGCAAGGGCCGCAACCTCGAGGGCGTCAAGCGCTTCCGTGAGGCCGAGGT
>JALQZL010000207.1 GCA_023258355.1 Wenzhouxiangellaceae bacterium
GACCGGTGTTTTGATCATTGACCGAGCTCGGCGTTGTGGCTTTTGCGGACTGAGTTCTCGGGTTGATCAGCCGGGGCTCGAGGCGATGCATCACGCCTTTGGACTTGATTTGACACTCGCTTTTGAGTTGAAGCCCAGTGAGTATCACACCAATGTCGTGATGAGTATATTGGCTAACCGCTGCGTGGTGCTTTGCCCAGATGCGCTGGTGGACCCTGTTATGGCCAACGTTATCTCGAAAGCGTTCAATGACCAGATCATCACAATTTCTGAGGCGGAAAAAGCCGCTTTTGTTGCCAACTGTCTGGCCATTACGCCAGAAGATGTCATGATGAGTGAAACATCATTCGATCAAATGACAGAAAGCACAAAAAAGAGCTTCGAACGGCATGGGTTTACACTCCACCCTGTGGCGTTGGCTGAGATTGAAAAGGCAGGTGGCAGTGTGCGTTGCTGCTTGGGTGAAATTTACTAGATCCGCTGATCAACGGATGCACCACACCGAGACCAGTTTGGATGCTGGCGCGATGACTAAATGGATAATTCAATATGAATACACAGTTTGATGCTGGACGGATGACACGATTGTTGGAAATCATGGCCCAACTTCGAGACCCCAAAGCGGGCTGTCCTTGGGATCTGGCACAAGATTTTGCCTCCATTGCGCCGTGTACCATCGAAGAGGCGTATGAGGTGGCAGATGCCATTGAACGCGAGCAGTGGGCTGAGGTTCCAGATGAAGTGGGTGACCTGCTTTTTCAGGTGGTCTTTTATGCCCAACTCGGCAGTGAGGCAGGATCGTTTGATTTCCCTGAAGTGGTTGAGCGAATCATCGACAAGCTCGAGAGACGGCATCCTCACATCTTTGGTGATCAGCATTTTGACGACCCTCAAGCAGTGGCTGAGAACTGGGAACGGATTAAAGCCAGTGAGCGGTCCAAGAAAGGCGAGCAAGACACCAGTATCTTGGCTGGGATTGCTCGGGGTTTGCCCGAATTCACACGTTGTTTGAAACTTCAGAAAAGAGCCGCACGCATTGGATTTGAATGGCCGGATATTGCATCCGTGCTCGTCAAACTAGATGAAGAGGTTGCTGAACTTAAAGAGGCAATTGATCATGATGACTATGATGCGACCGAGGATGAACTTGGAGATGTCTTGCTGGTGCTGACCAATGTCGCCCGACAGCAAGGCATCGACCCCGCCCAGGCGCTTCGTCGTGCCAATGAGAAATTTGAGAGACGGTTTCGGGCAATGGAGTCAACTGCGCAGGCTGAAGGCCGAGCGTTGGCTGACATGGATTTAGATGCTCAAGAAGCTTTATGGCAGTCTGTGAAGAAAAAGCTCAATCAGCAATGAACGTATATCGACGCTGATGATGCTCAGTACCAACAAAACACAGCCCGGAATCAATGCCAAAATCACTCGGGTTTAGTTTGCTGGCCGGCGCACTGTCCTCATAAGCCTGAATCATTTTTTCATACTCTTCGACATTGAGCTTTCGGCGAGACGCCAGCATTTGTGATGGGTCCAGTGCACCAGACCAACGAGCGGCCTGCTCTCCGATGGTGGCAATGGCATAAGTTGCCCCGCAACCACTGCCGTAGGAAAAGAGGCTGATTGGTTTTCCAGCCTGGGAGGGTTGGCATTGTCTTAGGAGGTCAATCAATGACAAGTACAAAGAGCCCGTGTAGATGTTGCCCACGTCTGCATTCAATGTAAGCCATGGTGCCACCTTTGCTTGGAAGCTTTCTTCAAACCTTCGGGCATCGTCAGGGTTATCTCGGTCGATGATGGATTGCCTGACACACTCCATTTCACGCTGGTGTGCTTTATAGGCCATTTTGACGAATGGAACATGATAGAGACAAGCGACCAAATCATCGAAAATTTCATCC
>JALQZL010000208.1 GCA_023258355.1 Wenzhouxiangellaceae bacterium
ACGGCTGCTGGACAAATCAAAACCGGATCCCTGTGTCGTTCAGACCGTGTGGCAAAATACAATCAGTTACTGCGCATCAGTCGTCATCTCGGTGAGAAGGCGGTTTATGCAGGCAACAGCGCATTCAGTTGAGGTGATGTTTATGCAGTCATTCAAAAGACCCTTGGTCGTCATCCAGACGCTTTTTGTAATGGCCTCTAGTCTGTGGCTTGTCGCGTGTCAGCCAAGTCCCGAGTCCAATTCGGCGGACGAAGCTTCTAAAGTGGTGGTGTATACCTCAAGGCAACCACACTTGATCGAACCCTTGTTTGAACGCTACACAGAACTCACAGGGGTGGAGGTTGAGTTCACAAGTGCCAGCGAGGCGGCACTTATTGAGAGACTTGTCGCCGAGGGTCCACAAACCCCTGCCGATGTCTTTATCACGGTGGATGCTGGCAATCTTTGGTTTGCCTCGGAGCGCGGACTCTTTCAATCCATTGAGTCTTCTGTCTTAGAGGAGACCGTGCCACCAGCGTGGCGCGACTCAGAGAATCAGTGGTTTGGGCTATCGCTTCGAGCCCGCACCATCGTCTATCACCCCGGCCGAGTGGATGCCAGCGAATTATCGAGTTATGAGGATTTGGCTGACTCGAAGTGGCGAGGGCGTTTGTGTTTAAGAACCTCTCGCAAGGTGTATAACCAATCGTTGGTCGCCATGATGATTGAGCATCACGGTGAAGAAGAGACTCAATCCATCGTCGAAGGTTGGGTGGCCAATTTGGCAACCGATCCTTTTTCTTCGGATACCTTGCTGATCCAAGCGATTGAAGCGGGCCAGTGTGATGTGGGCATTGTCAATACCTACTACTTGGGTCGCCTGATTAATGAAGACCCTAACTATCCTGTGGCTTTGTTTTGGGCCAACCAAGCCGATACCGGTGTCCATGTCAATATTTCTGGTGGTGGCGTTACGCGGTACGCGCCACGGCCTGATGCGGGCAAAAAACTGATTGAATGGCTGGTGTCTGAAGAGGCACAAGTTGACTTGGCCTTAGCCAATCTTGAATTCCCCGTGAACTCTGGTGTGCCCATCAGCGGTGTCATCGCAGGATGGGGCGAGTTTGTTGCTGACAGCACACCTTTGGTCATTGCGGGGCAACGCCAAGCCGAAGCTGTGCAATTGCTGGACCGCGCTGGATACCGCTGATGCAGGTATGGCGGTTCACTCGCCATGCCCTGTTGTGGCCCCTACTGTTGTTGGTGGTGCTACCACTGGTCATGCTGGTGGTGGCCTGGCTTGATCCTCAGCCCGACGTCTGGGCGCATGTGCGTGACTTTTTGTTGCCTCGATTGGTGGGGCATAGCCTATTGATGCTGCTCATTGTTGGTTTGGGTGTGTCGTGTCTTGGGGTTGGTATGGCATGGCTATCGGCTTGCTGTGAATATCCCCTAAGACGACTCTTGGATCCTTTGCTGGTGCTTCCTCTGGCATTCCCCACTTATGTGCTCGCATTTATTTATCTCGGTATTTGGGATTACAGCGGGCCTGTACAAACTTGGTGGCGTGATTGGTTTTCTGGTGATCCAGTGCTTATTAATTGGTTGGCAAAGCCCTCAGGGGTTTTGGCTATTCTTATCTTGGCTTTTTACCCCTATGTGTATTTACTGGCAAGGGCCTCTTTTTACAGCGGTGGGCTGGCGGCTTTCGAGGCCAGCCGTAGCTTGGGTGTGGGCCCATTTAAGAGCTTTTTCCGCGTGTCTTTGCCGATTGCCAGACCAGCCATCATCGCTGGACTGACCTTAGCGATGATGGAGACGTTGGCTGATTTTGGTGCAGTATCCATCTATGGCTTTGACACCTTCACCACAGCCATTTACCGAACATGGTTTGGGCTTTTCAATCTAACGGCTGCT
>JALQZL010000209.1 GCA_023258355.1 Wenzhouxiangellaceae bacterium
CCAAGGCCGATAAGCTCAAACGCGGCCAAATGACTCAGACATTAGCTAAAGTGCGTGCTGCCGTGGCCGATGAAGTGGGCGTCCAAACTTTCTCAGCCACCGACGGGACGGGCTTGGAGACACTCATTGAGGTGATGTCTGATTGGTTTTCGCCAGAGACGGATCTGATAGGTCAGTAGGGCATGCGCATTGGCCCACACACCTTGCCGAATAACCTAGGGCTGGCACCCATGGCTGGGGTCACTGACAAACCCTTTCGGTTATTGTGTAAACGCCAAGGGGCGGGGCTGGCCACCTCTGAAATGACCACCTCCGACCCGAGGCTGTGGCACACGCCCAAGTCAAAGATGCGCCTGGACCATACCGGTGAGCCTGGCATCATCAGCGTTCAAATGGCGGGGACTGAACCTGAGCCCATGGCGCATGCGGCGAAATTGATCGCCGACCAAGGCGCTCACTTGGTCGACATCAATATGGGCTGCCCAGCCAAGAAAGTACTCAAAGCCTGGTCTGGCTCTGCCTTGATGCAAGATGAGTGTCGCGTCGCGCGTATTTTGGAAGCGGTGGTAGCGGCGGTCGAGATCCCCGTGACTTTAAAGATGCGCACAGGCTGGGCCAGCGATCAGAAAAATGCCCCCACCATTGCCAAGATTGCCGAAGATGCGGGCATTCAGGCCTTGGCGATTCATGGTCGAACACGCGATCAAAAGTATGCTGGCTTGGCTGAATACGACACCATCGCCGCCATCAAAGCTGATGTGAAAATCCCCGTGTGGGCCAATGGCGATATCGATAGCCCTGAAAAAGCCAAACAGGTGTTGGACCATACCCAAGCCGATGGGCTTCTCATTGGCCGTGCGGCTCAAGGCCGGCCGTGGATTTTCCGGCAGATCGCACACTATCTTGACACTGGTGAGCAGCTTCCAGAACCCAGTGCTGCGGCTGTGGGGGCGTTGCTGCTTGAACACCTCAGAGCCTTGCATGCGTTTTATGGTGAGGTGCGGGGTGTCCGTGTGGCGAGAAAGCACTTGAGTTGGTACGCCAAAGACCGGCCAGAAAACCGCAGCTTCTTGGCTGTGGTCCATCAAGCCACCGACGCCGAGACGCAGCTAAGCCTCACCGAGGCCTATTTTAGTGAGCTGCAAAGACGCGCTTGCGCAGCCTAAACGACGCCTAATCGGCTCAAAACCCCCAAAAATAGGTCGAAATCAGCCCCAAACGCCCTGTATTTAAGGGGTTTGTCGGATTGTGTCACCCGACTGTCGGTTCTGGCGAAACCCCATGACGTCCTGTTCCCTAATCTGTACCTAATGACGATGTTAGGGGGGGGATGCGCAGGCAATGGTGTTGGCCTGCGGACACGCCACCCACCACTGGGCAACCTGTGGTGGGTTTTTTAATGCCTCAACTCAAACGATCCCCGAGAGCGCCTTGGCCAGTGGCCCTAGCATGGGTTCAAAATGACGCCACTGATCGACCCCACTTTGGTACAAGGGCTGACGAACTTGCTCAGCGCTCGCTGTGCGAACAGAGCGCTTGGTTTGATGAAACTCAACGCATGCGTCATCAAACGGGAGCTCAAGGAAGTCCAATAACCGTTTTACTTGACCGGCTAGGTCAGCCACCACCGTCTCATAATCCACCCGCAAAATCTCGCCAGGATAGACAGCCTGCCAGTGAGCCATCAGATCGACATAGTCTGCGTAATACCGGCCAATGTTCTCCAAGTCATACGAGAATTCTTGCCCTTCAGCAAACAATTGCTTAAACCCACTAAAACAACACGCCATCGGATGGCGACGCGCATCAATGATCTTCGCTCGAGGCAAGATCGTTTTAATTAGGCCAATGTGGCGAAAATTATTTGGCATTTTGTC
>JALQZL010000020.1 GCA_023258355.1 Wenzhouxiangellaceae bacterium
GAGAAAAATTTACCCTCAGGATCTTCTTTCTTTAAATAGAAAAACCGCAGCGACAAGGGCAACAAGCGATTGCATGGCATATTTGGCCCGTGCAGACAGTCCGTCTGAGCTTTTCTCAATAAGCTTACGATAATCATCAATGAAACCAATGGCGCCAAAGGCAATGGTCACAAACAAGACCGCCCAGATGTAGCGGTTCGATAGATCTGTCCATAGGACGGTGGCGACAACAATGGCGATTAAGATCAAGGCACCGCCCATGGTTGGCGTGCCCGCTTTGCTCTGATGTGTTGAGGGACCCAGCGCTCGTATGGGTTGCCCATACTGACGCTGTGTCATGTGACGAATAAATAATGGACCAACCAATAACGAGACCAGCATCGCAGTCAAGGCCGCCATAATTGTTCGAAATGTGATGTAGCCAAACAAAGCCACATCGACAAAAAAGATTTCATTGAAGAGCCATAGAAGCATCAGTAGACACCCTCCAAGACCGCATTCACGACTCTATCCATATGCATTGAACGTGAGCCTTTGACCAGCACTGAAGCTGGCGTTTCAAGTTGCTGTGTCAATGCTTGAATCAATGCTTCTTGTGTCTCGAACCACTGGCCTCCCTCACCAAATGCACGAACAGTGGCGACACTCAGTGGCCCATAGGCCATGACTCGATCGACACCCATGGCTTTTGCTTCGTGGCCAAGCGCCTCATGCATTGTCTCGGCGCCCTCTCCCAGCTCCAGCATGTCTCCCATGACCCACCAGCGGACACTGGGCAAATTGCTCAACACCTCCAACCCTGCCTTTGCTGAGGTTGGGTTGGCGTTGTAGCTATCATCGATAACAACCAAGTCTTCGGTCGGCCGATGCATTTGGAGGCGCTGGGAGACACTTTTAAAACTCCCCAAAGCCTTTACGCTGATTTCGGGTGAAATACCGACAGCATAAGCAGCTGCCATGCTGGCCAACGCATTCATGACGTTATGCTTTCCTGGGACAGGCAATGTCAGCTCTACCGAGCCTATAGGCGTACTGACCATGACCGCATCCCCCATCTGATAGGTGGAACTGATCTCCGCCCTAAAATCAGCATCGGCTTCGCAGGCAAAATGCAGCGCATGACAATGCGCCGCCAAATCACGCCATACCCTAACGTGATCAGAATCGGCATTGATAATGGCCCATCCATCATCTGACAGCGCACCAAAAAGCTCGCCTTTTGTGCGAACGATGGTGTCAATGGAACCAAAACTCTCAAGGTGTGCTGGGCCAGCATTGGTCAAAACCCCAACTGAAGGTTTCACCAGATGGCTTAGATAGCGGATATCTCCCTCGCGGGCGGCGCCCATTTCGATGACAGCGAAGCGATGTTCGCTATTCAAGCGAGACAGAGTGATCGGCACGCCAATTTCATTGTTGTAATTGCCTGATGTGGCTAATGTGGGGCCTTGGCTACTCAAAATGGCGTGTAACATCTCTTTGACAGAAGTCTTGCCATTCGAACCCGTTATCCCAATCACTGTGACATCCAAACTGGCTCGCCACGCCGAGGCCAGTTGCCCCGCTGCGATCAGCACATCCTCGACGATGACTTGTGGAAGGTCTGAATCAACGGCATGGCTCACCAAGGCAGCTGCCGCACCTGCCTTTGCCGCCTGATCAAGAAAATCATGCCCATCAGCGTGTTCGCCCTCAAGTGCTAGAAACATCGCATTGGGTGAAATTAAACGTGTGTCGTGAATCAAGCCAGTCACAGAGACATCAGCGCCAACCGGGGTGGCACCTAAGATTTCAGCCATTTCGTGTGTGGTCCAGTTCAGCGCCATCAACACGCCTCCTGGTGATCGGCCGTCCACTTGGACAATGCCTGGGCTGCCAACACTCGGTCATTGAGTGGGAGTCTCAAATCTCCAATAATTTGCTCGGTCTCGTGGCCCTTACCTGCAATCAAAACAAGATCTTCGGTGCCTGCTTGCGCAATAGCATAAGCAATGGCCTCAGCTCGGTCAGGTAACACGCGGGCGCGCTCTGGGTGACGCATGCCGGTTTGAATCGATCGGATGATCGCCAGAGAAGACTCATGACGCGGATTATCATCTGTCAACACCACACGATCAGCCAAAGACTCCGCCAAGCGGCCCATGGGCGCACGTTTGGAGATATCTCGATCACCCCCACAACCAAAGATGCACCAAAGTTGGCCAGAACACATCGGTCGCACCATCTGAAGCGCTCGGCGCAGGGCATCTGGCGTATGGGCGTAATCAACAATCACCGAGGGTCCATTGTCCACACTGGGTGTGTCAGGCAAAATGCGTTCCATACGACCGGGCACAGGTTTCAAAGAGGCCAAGTGCGTTTCTATGGCTCGGTGCTCATAATGAAGGCTATGCATCACTTGAGCGCAAACTGCCAGATTATAGGCATTCACTTGGCCCACCAACTGACTTTGGAAATGGAGCGATGAGCCCTCAGCGACTATCACCTCGACATCCAGTCCGCCATCAGCCTGAGCACTCTCATGAGAGATTACTTTGACCTCGGCATCAGGTTGATTTGACGCTGTATAACCGCAGCTTATGGCTTTGGTTGGCAATTGACTCTGCGTGGCTTCCTCATAAAGCGATTCGCCAAAAGCATCGTCAAGATTGAATAATTGATAAGCGCTTGGATAGTTAGTAAATAGAAGACGCTTGGCTTCACCGTAGGCCACGCGGTCTCCGTGATAATCCAGATGGTCATGCCCTAGGTTAGTGAAGACCGTGGTGTGAAAAGACAATCCTTTCAACCGACCCTGCACCAGTGCATGAGAAGAGGCCTCAATCACCACATGCCGAATGCCTTGTGCTTTGAATCCTGCCAGCTGGCGGTAAATACAAAAAATACTCGGGGTGGTGAGGTCTGAAGGATGTTGCTCACCGGGACGGCCGACACCCAAGGTTCCTATCATGGCCCCATCCAATGCCTGCGCCAATAGCCAAGCAATCGATGACTTCCCGTTGGTACCAGTGACCGCATGCAAGGTCAAAGCTTGGGTGGGGTCTTGAAAAAAAGCATTCAACCAATCGACCACGTGCTCATTGAGAGATTCATCTTTAATCACGGGCACATCAAGGTCAGCCAACTTGGATTGCTCATGAGAACTCCCCAAGCCGTCATGAATAACAGCCATGGCACCTCGGTCAATTGCCTCAGCCAAACCAGCTAAGCCATGCTGCTTGTGTCCTGCGCGTGCGACAAACACAGCACCCGGTATCACCCGTCGGCTGTCATCACACAGATCGGTCGCTTGAGTCAGAATATCTTGGATGGCAGGATCGATCATTACTCTCCTCCCGCCTGAACCATGAGACTTTGAACATCATCAGGTGGCACATTGTTAAGTCGCAAAGCAGCGGACATCACTTTGCTAAAGACTGGTGCTGCGACCTGACCACCGTAATAGTCATCACCGGCTGGATCATTAATCACAACCACCGCAGCCAATTGCGGATGGGATGCTGGGGCATATCCAACGAAGCTGGACACATAACGATTGGCGTAACCACCGGAAACTGACTTGCGAGAGGTGCCTGTTTTTCCAGCAACACGGTAACCAGGAATGCGGGCACGACGTCCCGTGCCGATCGGTGATTCAACCACCGCTTCCATCATGTTGCCCAAGGCGTGCGCAATATTGGGTGCCAACACCGACTGTGGTGGATATTGCGTGTCATCCATGATCAGTAGCGGTTGGCGAAGCCGGCCTGAGTCAGCGATGGCACTGACTGCACGCACCAATTGCAGTGGTGTGACGGACAAGCCATAGCCATAAGCCAGTGTCGCCTGTTCTAAGGTCCGCCAGCGTGCATAATCTCGCAACACCCCTGCAGACTCTCCAGGAAAACCAGTCCCTGTCACCTGACCAAAACCAAAGCGTTGGTAAACACCCCACAGTTGTTCGGGTGGCATATCCAAAATTAATTGAACCATGCCCACGTTTGAAGAGTGAACCAACATGTCAGTAATGGTGAGCTCACCAAAATCACGAACGTCTCTAATGGTATGCCCAGAAACCTCCAGGTGGCCTGGGGAGGTGTCGATCAGCATATCGGGGGTAACTTGACCCAACTCCAATGCCGCAGCCAGAGCGAACGGCTTGATCACAGAACCAGGCTCGAACATGTCGGTCATGGCTCGATTTCGCAACCCCTCACCGACACTACGATCATCAGCATTTGGGTTGTAGGAAGGATAGTTCACCATGGAGAGCACTTCGCCAGTGGTCACATCCATGACAACAATGGATCCTGACTGAGCTTGGTATTGATAAATGGCATTCCGTAGCTCTCGGTAAGCTTGGTACTGCAAACGACGGTCAATGGTCAACCGAAGATCTCGACCGGACTCCATCTCCTGCAGCAACTCCACTTCCTCAACCACGCGCCCTTGAAGATCTTTGATCACTTGCTTTCGACCTGGCTCTCCATCCAGCCAGTTGTCGAAAGCCATCTCAAGCCCCTCTTGCCCTCGGTCATCGATATTGGTGTAACCCACCAACTGAGCACCGGCCTCAATGGTGGGGTAATAGCGCCGATATTCACGCCGAAACCCAACACCTGGCATCTCAATAGCGCGGACTTGCTCTGCAACATCTGGAGTGACTCTGCGGCGTAACCACACAAACTCTGCGTGTGTTCTCTGCGTTAAGCGTCGCTCAAGATCCTCAGCAGACACATTCAGTGCGAGAGCCAACGCTGGGATAAGTTCAGGTGCCTCCAGGGCCTTAGATGGGTTAGCCCAGACAGACTCAACAGGAGTTGAGACCGCCAAAGGCTCACCGTGGCGGTCGAGAATACTGCCACGCATGGTTGGAATATCCACAGCGCGCAGGTGTCGAGCCTCGCCTTGGTCCTGCAGGAACTCAGATGTACCAATTTGGAGGTAAACTGCCCGTGCCAGCAAACCACAGGCGACCAACGCCACCAGCACCATAGCAAAACGCACACGCCCCACGATGTTGGAGGTTGGCGACTCCGCTTTTTCTACCTTTTTGGGCCGACGCTTGGCACGCGAAAACATTACTGGCCTCCCGCCGCTTGATCAATCAAGCGCTGCTCGACAACCACCTGTGTGTTTTCGGGAGCTTTCATATTCAGCTGATTCTTTGCAGTACGTTCTACTCGACCGAGCTCTGCGAGTGAAGCGAGTTCCAACTGCAGGCGTGACCATTCAGTCAAAGCCTCATCACGCGCCTCATTGGCCACTTGAAGCTGTGTAAAAGCTTGCCTTGCATCATGCTGCAAGACCGCCACCGCCATCGCCGATGCCACGACTGCAATGACTAGCAACACCGGCGCCCACCACCGCATTAGGCGGCCTTCCCATAGAGACGCTCTGCGACTCGCAAGCGGGCACTTCTGGCGCGCGGGTTTTCTCGGCAGGCTTGCTCATCTGCAGTCACAGGCTTCCCAATCAATTTAAGCTTTGGCTTAAATGGCTTCGGGAGAGGTTCACGGCGACTGGCGGCTGGCGGTTTGGCCTGCCGATTCCAAGCTTGCTTGACCAAACGGTCTTCAAGCGAATGAAAACTGATCACCGCCATGCGCCCCCCAGGGGCCAAAATATCTGTCAGTTGGTCTAGAACGGCACTAAGCACATCCAGCTCACGATTAATAAAAATCCGAATGGCTTGAAATGTTCTTGTGGCTGGGTGGTGGCCCGGGCGCCCTCTGACCACACCAGCGATCACCGAGGCCAGCTGATGGGTATCTTCCAGTGGTTTTTCTGCTCGCGCCTTCACAATCGCCTGAGCAATCCTCTTGGCATGACGCTCCTCGCCGTAATCTTTTATGACCGCCGCCAGGGTTGCCTGGTCAACGTCATTGAGCCACTCGCCCGCACTGATTCCAGTGGTGGTGTCCATTCTCATGTCTAAAGGACCTTTCGACATAAAGCTAAAGCCACGCGCTGGTTGATCCAATTGCGGCGAGGAGACACCCAAGTCCAACAAGATTCCATCAACCCGGCCAAACCACCCCATTTCACGGGTAATAAAGACCAAATCAGAAAAATTAGCGTGTTTAATCGTGACGCGCGGATCGTCACCAAAATGCACATTGGCATGCGCGATGGCTTCTGGGTCCTGGTCCACCACCAGTAGCTTGCCATCTGGGCCTAAGCTGTTCAGTAGCGCCCGAGCATGCCCTCCTCGACCATACGTGCCATCGATGAGGTGATCAGATGCTGAAATGGCCAGGGCGGAAATCGCCTCGTCCAAGAGCACAGGCACATGGTCAATTCCATTCGCCATTGTGGTCATCTCGAAACCTACAACACCAATTGCGACATCTCTGGAGAGCTTTGTGTCTGCATCTGACGCTCCTCCTCGACTCGACGCTGACTTAAAACATTCTCATTCCAAATTTCAAACCGTTGACCCATGCCCATGAGCACAACCCGCTTTTCGAGTCCAGCCACCTGACGTTGGGTCTGTGGCAACAACAGGCGGCCACTGGCATCGGCTTCCAGCTGGGTGGCCGAGCCTACCAACCGCCGCTGCAGGCTTCGATGGCTTGGGTTAAAGGTGGATAGCGCCATCACTTGCTCTCGCACACGAGACCACTCTGATTCTGGGTACAACCACAAGCAACCGCTGTCAAAAGCAGAATAGGTGAGCACCAAACGGCCTTGGCATGCTGACGCCAAATCTTCACGGTAACGCGTCGGCATCGCAATTCGGCCTTTGGCGTCTAATGTGATCGCTGTCTCACCAAAAAACACTGTTCTCTACCTTTCTCCACAGATCAGTTCAAATAAGCCACTGAATCCCACAAAAAACCACTTAGCACCACATTAAATCCGCAACAGGGGGTTGTCAAGCAAAAAAGTCAATAAAATTGGGGGTCTACGTGCGATCTGGCAGCGCAAAAAGGGCGAAATTCGAAAAAATTGGAGAAAAAAAATCTAAGCTTTTCAATGGCTCACAAAAGGGTCCTCAGTGGCCAAATTAAGCAAAATTGAGGGCAAAGCCAGAAAAGCGCCCATGACCAGTCATGTGCGATTTATTCAGGTCATGAGGCAGTGAAGAAAAATGTGCCGAGCTGGCGGGCTGTTGTGGGAGTGTACGGTATCAGTCAGACCAGCCCGGCACATGACATTGGCAATGGAAGGAAAGACAATCAGTCAATCGCACCACCACCAAGAGGCTAGTGTGCAACAGCAATACGCCGAAGGTGTCTCAACAGACCAAAGGTTCGTCTCAGAATCACAAATAGTGACGCAGACGAGCCTGATCATCAGCGCGGAGCGTATTTTTTGCCGAGAGGGGTCGGGCGTCAGTCAATGGCTTACTTTCCTCTTTGGCGCTGCTCTTGCTTCGCTGTTTCTATATATCGCGCCGGACTCATGCCAATGTATCGGTCAAACGCTCGATAGAAAGAGGCTCTTGATCCATAGCCCACTTCATCAGCAAGGCCTTGGACGGACCATGCACGCCCATCAACATGAAGCAATCGCCGTGCCTCATTAATTCGATACCGGTTGATAAATTCTTTAAATCCCATATCGGCATGCGCTGAAATGGCTTGAGAGACATAGGTTCTGTTGGATGACACGAGCGCTGCCACATCATCCAGAGTCAGGTTAGGATTTGTAAATGACCGGCGCGTTTCAAAGACGTTCAACAGTCGCTCATAGACACCCGATAACGGATCAGTAGCCTCGCCCTGAGAGCCCTCGTCGTCGGCAGTGGCGCTCTGTGGAGGCCTATCAAAGCTCGCACGGGCCTTGCGATGACGGGCATCAGCCAACACCAATTCTTTGTTTCGCTCGTATAGTGACGAGTACTGTCGTTGCCGATATCTTGCGAAGGCAATGAGTGCTGCGATCACCACAAGACAAATCAAAATCAGAACAATTGCTTGAAACAGTCGCTGCCTCTGCTGCTCCAGTCTTGCCGACTGCAACGCGAGCTCAGAGTCTTTCAGCAATGTCTCATAGCGGGTCTGAATTTCCTCTGAGGCCACCTGAATCTCGCGAGCGAACAAGGCCTGATTGAGCTCATTAAACTTGACAAGCGACTCATAAGCCTTTTGATAATCGCCGATTGCATCATAGACATAGGCAAAACCTTCATAGAGTAGGCGTTGTTCATAGGGCCGATCCATTGCCAAGATCAGTGTCTCTGCGTCGCGATATTTTTCGAGTGATTTTTGATAATCCCCTTGCAAATAAAAAACCACGGCTTGGTTAATGTGGTTGATTCCTACCCCATAAGTCAGCCCAAGTCTTTGGGAAAGTTCGAGTGCCTCATCAAAGTAGGCTAGGGCCTCGGTGTAGTTCTCCAAGTCTTTGTGTACGTTGCCCAGGTTGTTATAAAACATGGCCAGGAGATGGGGATCATTAAGCTTCAGCGCTTGCTCTAATCCCTCGAGATAGACACTCAAAGCCAATGGTTGGTCACCTTGGTAGCGATACACACTGGCCAAACCCAGAAATACGCGAGCCAAGGGCTCATCCAGTGCCTGAGCCTCTGCCAAGGCACGGGCCTCGGCGTAGTAGCCAATGGCTCGATCAAAATCCTGCAACATGCGTGCGACTGTCCCAAGTGACAGCAAGGTTTCCAAGCGAATCTCAGCCGCGATATCGGGAAAGGTCAGTGTTTCCATGTAGGCTTTGGTTGCTTGGTCTAGTACGCCTATGTCGACATAAACCTGTCCCCTCCAAAAGGCCAGCTGAGCCTCCATCGATGGGTCTGAAGTAGCCTGAGCTGCTTCGTTGAAAAATTCCAGTGCATCTTGGGCCAAACCAAGCTGATAAGCCAATTGACCCATGGTGAAATAAAGACGCACATCGGCTTTTTCATCCGCGGTGCTGATGTGTTTCGCCACCACTGACTTGAGCACTTCGAAATGAGCAGCAGTGAGTGTTTTGGGGTCGGCTTCAACCTGTGCTTCTAACCAAACAGCCAAACGCTCGGAGTCACGCGTGACCAGTTCGGTCAAACCGAGTTCGGCTAACGTCAGAGGTGTTTCTGATTCAGGGGTCCCACTGCCTGGAGGTGTTTGCCACGCCTGCACACTGCTGGCCATTATGAGCGCTAAGAGCATGGTGAGAACCAGCGAGAATCGCCACGGTAAGTTAGAGCAACAGATAGAGCCTGTTCTCACCCAGATCGATATCCTCCTGAAGCTCTTCTTAGCAAAACCTTTAGTTGATGACCCTGTAACAAGGTTCATAGGCCGCCCCTCCCGGCAACTTCATACGGTGGTCTCTTACGAAAGCACCTAACAGCGAATCAAGTGCGTCCATGATACGAGATTCACCATGAATTTCGAATGGACCCTGCTCCCGTACCGCCACAACACCCGAGGGCTTCACATTCCCTGCCACAATACCGGAGAAGACCCGCCGCAGATTCGCCGCAAGCTGATGAACGGGCAACTCACTTGAAATTGTCACCGACGACATCGCCTCATGCGTGGGATCAAACGGCGACTGAAATTCATGATCAATACTTAACAGCCAGTTGTAATAAAACGCGTCATTTGAATCGATGCGCCATTGTTTGACTTGCTCGATTCCACCGGCCATGGCCCGTGCGACAGCAGGTGCATCATCCACAATGATGGTGTAGAGTGCCTGTGCCTCAGGACCGAGCGTTAATCCAATGAAATGGTCTATTTGTTCAAAATAGGCTTTTGCCGATTCGGGGCCTGTAAACACGAGTGGAAATGGCATTGACTGATTTTTGGGATTCAGCAAAACACCTAAAATATATAAGATTTCTTCTGCTGTGCCGGCACCACCGGGGAAGACCACCACACCATGTCCTAGTCTTATAAATGCCTCTAGCCGTTTTTCAATATCTGGCATGATCACCAGCTGATTGACGATCGGATTGGGCGATTCTGCCGCAATAATGCCTGGCTCTGACAAACCGACATATTGGCCAGGCAACGTTCTTTGCTTCGAGTGACCGATCGTCGCCCCTTTCATAGGGCCTTTCATGGCGCCAGGACCACACCCGGTGCAAATATCCAAGCCTCTCAGACCCAATTGGTAGCCCACTTCCTTGGTGTACTCGTATTCATTTCGTGAAATGGAGTGCCCACCCCAACAAACAACAAGCTGCGGTTCTCGTTGAGCATCTAGCGCATGGGCATTTCGCAGAATGTCAAAGACAGCGCTGGTGATGCCATCTGAGGTTGACAGATCGAAATAGGGATTGGGCTGAACTTCAGTGTGAAAATAAATGATGTCTCGGATCACGGATGAGAGCAGTTCCCGTATCCCTTTGATCATTTTGCCATCCACAAAAGCACCGGCAGGCGCATTCTCCAAATCAATACGCATCCCTCGGTTGACCTGATGGATATTAATTGAGAAATCATGATAATCAGCGAGCAGCTGCTCGGCATCATCACCCTGCAAGCCAGAATTCAAAACCGCCAGGGCACAACGGCGAAGCGTTGTGCCAATTTCTGAGGTGGCGTCCGAGAGTCTGGCCACTTCAGCCTGAGATAGCATGTTCAATGCGCCTGACGGATAGACGCTTGTCGATATTTTACTGATGTGATGTTCAGAGGCGGCGTGACCGCCTTTAGGTTCATTGGTATAGGTACGCATCGAATCAGAATACCCGATTTTAGTTCCTGATTGTGGGATTTGCAGTCAAGGTTGAGCTACACTAACCCTGACTTGTTCGGGGTGTAGCTCAGCCTGGTAGAGCACTGTCTTCGGGAGGCAGGGGCCGGAGGTTCAAATCCTCTCACCCCGACCAACTAGTCACCAATTAATCCAACCGCAACTTAACACCCAACCAAAATGTGCGGGGTTGCCCTGGGCGCACCCCAGCTGGTCGGCGAGCTGCTAGGTACGTCTCATTAAAAGCATTTTCAACGCTGGCAAATAAAGTGGCTTGGTGATGAATGGCATACTGCGCAGAGAAATCTGTCAGCCATCGGGCATCCATTGACTCATCCTCAAGGATCGGACCGCTGCCAGCCACTGCTCGCGTTTTAGACACATAATTGGCTGAAATGTTGAACTCAAATGCATTCCATAAGAAGCCTGCGGACAAATTAACTTGATGCTCAGGAATCTGAGGCAGCTCGTCACCGGCCTGCACATCACCCCACTCTGCAAAATCACTGACAAAGCTAGATTGAAATTTTGACTGGGTGTAGGTGTAGGCCATATCAATGGGCATCCCGATGCCCAACTGAGCCCACTGGCCCACATCAAACCCAGCTGCCAGCTCCAATCCCCAGACTTTCACTTGGCCACCATCAAATTCCTCTCCGATCTCACACCCACCCCCGCTAGAGGCAGTGCACACGCCAACGAGATTAGCGTAGTTCGTTAAAAATCCAATGGCCGTTGCCGTCCAGTCTGACCCTCGACCTCGCACGCCGAGTTCAGTATTCCAGCTTTTTTCCTCCTTGGAACCGAGACCTGTTGGCGCAAATCCCTTGTGGACGCCCCCCAACACCAGCCAATCATCCGATAGTCGGTAGGTCGCGCCCATACCAGGTAAGAACATGCGTGTGGTGTCCGCTCGACGGCGATCAACGGCTTGACGACTGGGTGCATCACCCTCGATAAAGTCAGTGCGTGCGTAGTCAATGTCTTCAACACGGAAGCCCGGTGACAAGGTCCAGCCATCACCACGAATAATGTCGTAGACCGAGAGTGACCAAACATCCGCCTGAGTGATTCGGTTGGTCGTAGAGCCGGGAATCCCACTCTCCACCCCACCTTCTAAGCCTTGCTCATCTCCGCGTCTAACTAAGACCAAAGACCCATTCACCATGCGATAACTGTCTTGCCACTGGAGCCGGTCTTCTTGGTCGCGGTGATAGCGCAAACCCACCTCAAGAGCATGCTCAAGGCCTGATTTTGTTTCCCACACCCAATGTAATTTCGAGTGCACGCCGCGAGAATAATACGTTCGGTTATTGGCCCGCACATTGCCCAAGACATCCCCCGACGGTTCTCCCACAATCCATGAGAAGGCTTGCTCATAAGTTTGCGGGTCGGCCAAGATAGCGCTGGTGCCAACATACCGACCTGCTGGCGTGTTCTGGACAGCATGTAGCTTGTACCAATTTCTTGCAAAATCGTTGTTGTACACCGTTGTTGTTAGATCCAGGCCTTCATCAAAAACCACAAAGTGTCTCAACTGAACTTGCTCATGTCGGGTAGTGATTTCATCGAGTGCTGATCCGCGGTATCTGCGATAAGGTTGGTCATTGAAATCATCTTGGGTGAGGCCAAGATAGGTTTCATCAGCCACACGGTCATTCACTGCCAATTTCAATTCCAACTCGTGATACCAATGGCCATCGACTGCCTCAGGGTCTTGAGCATTTCGCCACTGAAATTTGGTCATGGCATGGTCGCTGGAAAAGCCCGTATCACCACCACCATCCAATCGCTTGAAGCCATCCGAACTCACGTGATAGCCCTCCAACAAATAGCCGAAATAGTGGCTTGACCCCTCAATAGGCTGCAGATCGCCCAACCACACGTGGGCCCGGCGCCCACCGTGGCTACCCCCCATCAAGTCGGCCTTGGCTGAGAAATCACGGGGAACCATGGTGGAGAGCATATTTAATGCGCCCCCTGTGGTGTACGGTCCATACTGAATGGCAGCGGACCCTTTCCGAACCTCAATTTGGCTCATGCGACCAACGGCGGGGAAATAATAAGCTGAGGGCGATGCATAGGGTGCTGGTGCAATCAGCACCCCATCTTCCATGGCAGTGATTCGAGAATTTCTCTCCAACCGCGTGCCTCTTAGACCAATGTTGGGGAAGAGCCCAAACCCGTCTTCTTCCAAAATATTGACGCCTGGGACTGCCCGAAGCATCCGATGAATATCGCCGTAACCAAACCGCTCGATTTCTTCAGTGCTCAGTGTTTGTGCCGACCCCGGAATAATCAGCGCATTTTCTGCATCACCAGTGATGCTGATGCGATCGATCACTTCTGTCGGATCGATATCTAAGTTAACTTCCGAGCTTGCGTTGGCGACTGTTGCCAGAGTGAAAAAAGTTAGGCCAAAAAAACAACCGGCCTTTGTGAAAAAGCGATGGACCATCTATGCTTCTCTCCAAACCGTTCTGAATGCCCGACGTTATAGGACATGTTCAATATAGCACGGATCTGGTCCTGTTTAGAGAAATGAGAAGAAAATTAGTCCTTTTTTATTCCCAAGGCTCGACTCGCCAAAATCTTGGCGGCCGTGAGTTGGTCACCTCGATAATCAGGTGATCTTTGGAGGTGACGCCGTGACGGTCTGTCACCGTCACGTCGAGTTGGTGAATACCGATCGGAAGGTCCTCCGGCAACTGCCATGTCCACAAGTGCATGTTGTGATCGGGTAAACCACGGCCTTGTGGCCTCGGTACACCCGCATTTTTTCGCCCTTTAAAAGTCTCATAGCCAACCGCTCGTGGATCGCCATTTGCACTTTGAACAGCCATTCTCGCGACACTGAGTGTTCGAGTGGCTGAAAAAGGATCCGCAAACAGAGGTCCCCTGTTGATCGGCTCACCATCTCCTGCTTGGGTTCGCTGCATGCGAACGTCTCGCTCACCATTGATACTGACCATCACTTCAGTCGAGGCTGTGCCTAACCAGACATTAACCGCCAACCACACTCCTTGTGCCAAATCGGATGGTGTTAGAACACCTCGATCACCCAAATCGTTGATTGAAAAAGGCGGTAGTGCATCAGCCGACTGTGCTTGTGGTGACGTCATCCACTGTCCAACTGCTGTGTGTATCTGTCGAAACGCTGGGGTATTGAGACTCACCCAGTAACGTCGATCTGAGCCCAACCGCGCACCCAGATAAGTCTCTTCATAATCGATGCCATCGAATGAAAGCATCAACACCCCTTTTGGCGCACCCATACGTTGCAGTGCCATGGGAATCCCATTGATATCCAAATCGCCCTGATACCACGCCCCAGACGCTGCGCCTGCAACAATGTGTCTGAATGGCAAGGCACCGATCCCTGTGTGTTCGCGCCAGCCAGCATAAAACTGACCGGGATCATGGTTTTCTAACGAGTGGGTATGGCCAGACAGTGACAGGGCTTCGCGGTCGGCCAGTAAGGCATGCACCGCCGAGGCATTATTGGTTTGGTGCACGGCGTTGTCAGCGTCAACAAATGACACCAATGGCGCATGATGCATCACCACGACCCGCTTGTTTTTTGGTGTCAGTGCCAGCAAGGCCTCAAACCAATCGAGCTGGCGTTGTTCAATCCGCGCGTTGTAGCTTGGCCTTGCAGGTTGTGTGCAGCGCTCATCGGCCAAAATGAGGGCATCATCAGCACCGCAAGGAAACACAATGTTGTTAAAGGCCACGAACAACACCTCGCCGATCTCAAAGGCGTAGTAATCCGGCATGACTTTTGCCCGCCAGGTATCGGCACGATCTTTCGGGGTAGTGGCGTCAAAATCGAGGTCATGATTTCCAAAGACAAACCACTGCGGCACCCCGACTCGTCCACCCACCGCCATGATGCGATCTAAAAGGCCCAAGTCATCACCCACCACATCACCGAGATAAATCATGCAATCCGGCGAATCGAGCGATAGTCCCAAAAGATCTTGGATGGCTGAGTCCCTGAAATAACCAATTTCATCATTTGAGTAAGTCTGGGCATCGCCGATGATGGCGCACCGAAATGAGTCATCCGCCGATGTCCATGGCGTTAGTGGGAAATCGATCGCATCAGGCAAAGGTCCAGTCGGTGCCAGTCCACCAAACCTTAGGGGTGTGGCGGATCCTGCGGGCTTGTGCGTGTAAGAAAATTGAGGCACCGAGGCATCATTGAGCGGCACCGTCCAACCACTGGGCTGGATGACCATCACAGACATGTCAGTTAAGACTGGAAGAGCGTATGTCCCGTCATCATTGGTGAGCACGACAGTCTCGCCGTTGCTCACTTTGACATCCGCCATGCCTGGCTCATCTGACTGACGAATACCGTCGCCATTGCGGTCGAAGAAAACTGTCCCAGAGACTTCTGTCTGAGCCAATCCAATGCCTGCCCAGGCGCTTAAAAGAAAAACCAGACAATGTCGCCAAGGGCGGGTCAATGTTGTTCTAGCGCACATACCATCACTTACTCTTCAATTGGTTGGAATAAGAAATCAAGATCTTCAGCTTTCAAGTCCACAGCCCCACCACCGCTCATGAGCCCCTCGATGAGCTCGCGCTTGCTTGCTTGCATCGCTGTCACTTTTTGTTCGACCGTGTCTTCCGTGAGCAAACGATAGACAAAGACTTTATGGTCTTGCCCAATTCTGTGGGCTCTGTCTGTCGCCTGATCTTCTACCGCGGGGTTCCACCAGGGATCGTAGTGAATCACTGCATCAGCTGCAGTTAAGTTGAGGCCAACACCACCTGCTTTCAAGCTGATCAAAAACAAAGGTGCTTCAGAGCGTTGGAACTTTTCAACCACTTCTTCCCTATCTTTCGTTTGACCAGTTAGCCTGACATAAGCAATGTCGTGCTCTTTGACTTCAGACTCGATCAGATCTAGCATGCCTACGAATTGTGAAAATAATAAGACACGCCTGCCCTCACCAATCAACTCTGGCAACAACTCCATCAACAACTCTAATTTCGCAGAAGGAGTGGGTTTGATCGTATCGTCTTTTAGAAGACGGGGATCACAGCATATTTGTCTGAGCTTTAGTAATGCATCTAACATGACCATGCGGCCACGCTCTGGCCCATGATGCTGAAGTGCGTATCGAACTTTATCGTGCAACTGGATTCTTTGGGACTCATAAAGACGCCTCTGTGCTTGTGTCAGAGGCACACTTCGAATGATCTGTGTTTTATCGGGCAGTTCAGGCATGACCTCTTTTTTCGTCCTTCGCAGGAAAAAAGGTCGGATGCGCTCCGCCAGCTGATTTTGCCGATCACGGTCTCGTCCCTTTTCTATCGGTTGCCTAAACCAGCGCCGAAACTGCTCACGGTTACCGAGAAGGCCTGGCATGAGAAAATCAAACAAGCTCCACAGCTCGCCTAGGTGATTCTCAAGGGGGGTGCCTGTCAGGCATAAACGATGTTTGGCCGTAAGTTGTCTCACCGCAGCACTCACAGCTGCTCTTGGATTCTTGATGGCTTGCGCCTCGTCTAAGATCAACATGTGCCACTGGAGACCACCCAAAATCTTAATGTCCCTCGCAATCAATGGATAACTGGTTAACACCAAGTCAGACTGACTCAGTTGGCGTCTCAATTTCTTGCGGTGGGTGCCGTGCCACAGACAGACCTTCAGATCTGGCGCAAAACGCTCTGCCTCTCGCCGCCAGTTAAACATCAATGAGGTGGGTGCAACGACCAGCGTGGGCTTTTTCGCACGCTTTTGCTCTTTTTCAATCAGCAAATGCGCCAGCGTCTGAATGGTCTTGCCCAGACCCATGTCATCAGCCAAAATTCCACCAAACCCGAATGCACGCAAAAACTGAAGCCATGCCAAGCCAGCCCTTTGATAGCTTCGCAAGGTGGCATTCAGGCTATCGGGTGCCGCCATGGGTTCAATGGAATCAAACGATCTGAGTTGTTTGGCGAGATCCGTTAAGTCTCGATCACCCCTCAGTGTCCATCCATCCGCCGCTTGTCCAATGTCACTTAGCCGTGACTTGGGCAGTCGCAAGCGCCATTGCTTTAAATCCAATGTCTGTGTGGTGCGCTGGCCGCGTTCCATTAGATCAAGCAAGCCAGTCAGCGCCGCACGCACTCGCCAAACTGGCACTTCCACTCGACGGTGCTCATCGAGAGCCAAGATCAGTTTTGCCTGCTGCTTGCTTCGCTTGGTCTCTTTGCTGGCCAAGACTTGCTTGAGCTCAGCCGCCGACGCTTGCTCAACATAAGTCATCAAAGCGGGCAACATGGAGATGGATTCTCCATCGATTTCGACACCTAAATCCAAATCAAACTGTTCGCCATCGGCATTTTTTAGCTCGCCATACCAGCGCTTAGGTTTCACCAACTGAAGCGTTAGGTTTTGAGTCTGTTGCAGTACCCATTTGTCTTTTGCCAAACCTTCTAAAGCGGTTTGGATGGACAACCACTCAGACTCATCACCACTGAGATCACTGAGTACCCACACGGCGTGGCTGGCCACGGGATAATCAATACCATCAAGCTCTCCTAATGGCGCTAGTCCAAGACGACGGAGCATATCAACGGCACGGGCTTCTGCCGCATCATGCCTCTCAAGTGCCAAGACATGAACCGACCCTGCACCTGCTTGGTCCAAATCCTGGTCTGGATCAATCATAGTGGTCCGGTCTGTATTCCAAACAAGTGACCTCAAACCATAATCAAAAGACAAACTGACCGCTGGGAGGGTCACTAACCTTCCGCTTCGAGCAATGGTTGTGTTATGCAGCCGAACCACAGGAGTCGGGGCTGCCGTTCGATGGGTTTTACGCTTTACGCCTCGGGGTTTAGGCAAGCTGTGGGCAAAAGCTTGTGATTGCCAGTCATCTACGGCACTCGGTCTGAGGGGTTCACCTCCCAGATAATCCAGCGCTTGGAGTTGCTGATCAGAGAGGATTAACGGATGAGCACAACCGGTCGCCT
>JALQZL010000210.1 GCA_023258355.1 Wenzhouxiangellaceae bacterium
GGATGTGGCCAGACGCTTCGCCACCCAATGTCCATCCATTGGCTTTCAATCGTTCATGGACATAGCGATCACCAACGCTCACGCGCTCAAATGGAATATTTTCTAAAGCCAGCGCCTGCTCAAGACCCAAGTTACTCATGACTGTGCCGACCACACCGCCCTTCAGTGTCTGGGCGCGCCTGCGTTCAGTAGCCAAGACATAGAGAATTTGGTCTCCATCTACCAGTGAACCTTGATCGTCAACCAAGATTACTCGATCGCCATCTCCGTCAAAAGCCATACCCATCTGTGCTTTCAGACGTTTCACCTCATCGACCAAACCGGTCGGATCTGTGGACCCACAACGCTCATTAATATTTAGACCATCGGGCTTATCATGCAAGCAGATGACCTCGGCACCCAATGCACGAAATACCATGGGTGCGATTTTGTATGTGGCACCATTGGCGCAGTCAATGACCAACCTCATGCCCTCAAGATCCAAAGGCTGACTGAGTGTGCTTAGACAGAACTCGACATAACGAGAAATTGCGTCATCAATTCTCACTGCTTTGCCAAGATCTTGACCCTGTACCATTCGTACGCCAGAGGTCATTGCCTCCTCGAGCTTTTCCTCGATCGACTCCAACAAGGATTCATCCAGCTTTTCACCCGTTCTTGAGAATAGCTTGAGCCCATTATCAAAATAGGGGTTGTGAGAGGCTGAAATTACAATCCCCGCATCTGCACTCAAGGCTGATACTAGGTAAGCCACCCCCGGAGTGGGCATAGGACCCAGTAGTAGGCAATCTGCACCGGCAGCTGAAAGCCCTGCCTCCAATGCCGATTCGAAAAGATAACCTGAGATACGGGTATCTTTGCCAATCACCACTCGTCGGTGACCTTCTTCCCTGCACAGAACCTTTCCAACTGCCCACCCGAATTGAAGCGCAAACTCGGCGGTCATTGGAAAGCTTCCCACACGTCCACGAACACCGTCGGTCCCAAAGTACTTCATACGTGATCCCCCTTATCTTTTAAACCATCTACCCGATGAGCCTCTACTGCCGCTAAGACCTTGAGTGCGTCACAGGTTTCAGCCACATCATGCACCCTAACGATCGCGGCCCCAGCTTTGGCAGCCAGTAGGCTTGCAGCCACGGATGCAGAAACCCGTTCTTTGGGTTCCTTTCTACCCGTCAAAGCCCCCAACATGGATTTGCGCGAGATACCTACCAGGACAGGATAGCCCAAAGCCACCAAACCATCCAATTCAGCGAGTAAGGCTAAGTTGTGGTCCAGTGTCTTGCCAAATCCAAACCCTGGGTCAATCACCACGTAATTCGGCGATAAACCCACAGATTGGGCAACTTCTATGCGATGGAGCAGGAACTGCTGGATGGCATGGATGAATGGAATACCGAACATCATACTAACTCGGGACTTGTCAAAAAAGTAAAAGAGAGTTTAATTTCAACAAGAGATGCTGAAATACAGACACTAAATTTTTTGAATCAATATGTCGATTCAGGCATGTCTCCTATGTGTGGGAATACTATATGCCAAGATAGAAGATTTCTTTACAATGAGATGCCAGAACTGGAGAAATTTTTTCACTATCGACACATTGATGTCTCAACTATCAAAGAGTTGGTTAAAAGATGGAGGCCAGATTCGACCCTAAAGAGAACATCAGAACCAAAACATTTAGCGCTTGAAGATATTAAAGACTCAATAGAAGAACTTAAATATTACCGTTCAGTTTTTATTAATGTCTAGTTATCCTGCAGTATGGAAGTCTCCTGCAAAGCTTAACCTTTTCCTTCACGTAACTTCAAAAAGAGAAGACGGATATCACAACTTAGAAACCTTATTT
>JALQZL010000211.1 GCA_023258355.1 Wenzhouxiangellaceae bacterium
GTCGTGGTCGTATCTTGATGAGCGTCGATACCCCTTCTCGAAGAGAGATCATCGCCCGAGCACTCAGGGCCAGCAAGCAACCATTCGATACGGTTGACTCGTGGCATGCCTTTCTAAGTAGCGAGTCGCCCGTCTCAGTCATGACGCTGCCGATCAGCCGAGGCCTGATGCTGCCTGAAGAACAGCTAACCATTTTTTCAGAAGCAGAATGCTTCCCCGGTCATACGCGAACACGGCAACGAAAAGAGCGGGTAAGCACACAAGACCCTGAAACCCTCATCAAGAGCCTGGCAGATCTCCAACCAGGCGCACCTGTCGTCCATTTGGAACATGGTATCGGTCGTTATCAAGGGCTTATCGTGCTTAAAACAGATCAACAAGTCGGTGAGTTCCTGACCATCATGTATGCAGATGGCGATCTGCTTTATGTGCCCGTGACTGATCTGTCTTTGGTCAGCCGCTACACAGGTGTGGATCCAGAAACCGTCACTTTGCACCGCCTAGGCTCAGACCAATGGAAGAAAGTCAGGCGCAAAGCGGCCGAGCGAGTGAGAGATGTGGCCGCAGAACTGCTTCATCTGCAAGCCCGACGACAGGCACGTACCAATGATCCCATTGCTGTCGACCAGACCATGTATGCTCAATTTGCTGCTGGGTTTGAGTACGATGAGACACAAGACCAACTCAATGCGATCGAAGCGGTGGTCTCTGATTTAAATTCAGAGCAGCCAATGGACCGTGTCGTTTGTGGCGATGTAGGTTTTGGGAAAACAGAAGTCGCCTTGAGAGCCGCTTTTCTTGTGGCACAGGCTGGGAGACAAGTGGCAGTCTTAGCGCCCACCACACTGCTTGCCGAGCAGCATTATCAACAGTTTTGCGATCGTTTCGCCGATTGGCCCATCAACATTGCGCTTTTATCAAGGAACTCAAAAGCGTCAAAGCAGGTGCTGACTGGACTGGCTGATGGCACCATTGATATTGTCATCGGCACACACCGTTTGCTTCAACCAGATATCAAATTCAATCAACTTAACTTGGTTGTGATTGATGAAGAGCAGCGCTTTGGTGTCCGCCAAAAAGAGCAGCTGAAAAAATTACGGGCTGAAGTCAATCTCTTAACGCTTACCGCAACACCGATCCCACGCACGCTAAATATGGCCATGTCGGGGTTACGTGAGCTCTCTATAATCGCCACGCCACCACAGAATCGACTGGCAATCAAAACCTTTGTGTCGGAGTGGGATCCTGACATCATCCGTGATGCCGTCACAAGAGAATTTCAAAGGGGTGGACAAGTGTACTTTCTTCACAACGAAGTCAAAACCATGCCCAAGGCTGTGGCGGACTTAGAGAAATTATTTCCTGATGCCCGTATTGGTATGGCGCATGGCCAAATGCCAAGCACCGAGCTCGAAGCCACAATGCGCGATTTTTATAGTCGCCGAATCAACCTATTGGTGTGTAGCACGATCATTGAAAATGGCATTGATGTGCCCTCTGCCAACACGATCATTATCCAGCGAGCGGATAAATTCGGTTTGGGTCAGTTACATCAACTCAGAGGTCGCGTTGGCCGCTCGCATCATCTTGCGTTTGCTCATCTGATCACCCCACCATGGCGTGCACTCACAAAAGATGCGCAAAAGCGCCTAGAAGCAATTTCCTCTATGGAGGCGCTGGGCGCCGGCTTTATGCTCGCAAGCCACGACCTAGAAATCCGTGGCGCTGGCGAGCTTTTGGGGGAAGATCAGTCAGGGCAGATACAAGCGATTGGATTTTCGCTCTATTCTGATCTATTGAAACGAGCCGTCAGTGCTTTAAAAACTGGCAAAGAACCAGACCTTG
>JALQZL010000212.1 GCA_023258355.1 Wenzhouxiangellaceae bacterium
CCCCAAGAATAGGAGATGACGAGCCAAGTGCTGTGCGCAATGCGATCGCGCCACCTTGAGAAAAACCCGCCAAGACCACGCCGTGGGGAGTCTCTACGGCAGTCTCTGTGATGATTTGCTCAACTGAAGTCACTGAGGCCTGAATCCCGTCCGTGTCCTGGTTGCGATCAATATCAATGCCCAGAATGTCATACCAAGCGCGCATGCTGACACCGCCGTTGACGGTCACAGGGCGAATAGGTGCGTTAGGAAAGATAAAGCGAACTGGCTGAGCCTGAGCGCTCTTTAGCTGCGGTACAATGGGGACAAAGTCATGTGCATCCGCACCGAGTCCATGGAGCCAAATAATACTGACCATGGGATCAGGTGCGGTATCAAGGACGACACAGTCTAAGTCGGCATAGGTGCGTGTTTTCATGAAATTCAGTTTAACCCTTCTAAACCCTCGCTCCGTTAAATTTGTGTGTGTTGTACTGATGCAATTGGTGGCCATCACAGCACTGACGGCAGCCTGCGGGCTGAAAGGTGATTTGGTTTTACCCGACGACGACGTGGCTAAAAACGAAGCAGCCATCGAAGTCACCGAGGTGTCACCAGAGCAATGAATCGGATCCCTGAACCAGAATTAATGGACACGCCTGAGCAAACCAAAGCTTATGCAGCCGCTGATTTCAGTGAACCCAACGGTTTGTTTTGTCAGATCACTCAGGCGTTTTTAGAGGTCCCGGCTGGGCGTTTATTAGACCTGGGCTGTGGCTCTGGTGGTCTCCTAGTCGATTTGGCCACCGCAGTACCCGATTGGCTGCTAGTCGGTGTCGATGCTGGCCCCAACATGCTCTCTCTGGCCGAGACGTTGGTCAGCGAGTGCCAGCTTTCAGATCGCGTCACCCTGATTGCGGCTCACTTGCCAACGGATGTCCCAAAGCTGAAAGCGATTGGCCCTTTCGATGCCATCGTGTCAAACAGCTTGCTTCATCATCTCGAGGATCCCATGACGCTTTGGCAGACCATCGATGCGCTGGTTCAGCCTGGCATGCGAGTCGTTGTTATGGACTTGGCAAGACCCCAATCGAAAGCCGAGGCAGAGGCGCTCGTCGAGGCGCATACGCAAGGGGCAGACCCCATTCTTCAGCAAGATTTTTATAACAGCTTGCTCGCCGCATGGCGGGTCGATGAAATCGAAACCCAGCTGGCTACAATGGGTTGGCATCAATGGCGAATTCAAACACCATCCAATCGCCACTGGGCACTCACCATTCAATTTTGATTCGGAGCGAGTCCCCGTGAGCGCAAGCCAGCTTCCCTTTGCCAAGATGAGCGCACAGGGCAACCGTTTTTTGATCATCAACAAACATCATCTGACCCACCCTCTTGAGTCAACAGAAATCATGAGGTGGTCAAAAACCCATTTATTCGATCAACTTCTGGTCATCGAGGCACAGGGCGATCACTACCCCATCGAAATTTTCAATGCTGATGGCAGCCGAGCTGAGCAGTGTGGTAACGGGATGCGGGCATTGGTGGTCTATGTCCAAAAACACTTCACACCACCCGATCCCTTGGCGATCACACTCAATCCTCCGGCTGGCTCGGTGCATGTCAAAAAGAGCCAATACCGCGCTGATGGCCAGGCACCGTGGGTGCAGGTCGTTCCGCCAGCAAGGCTGTTTGAGGAGTTCCTGAAGCTCGCTCTTGCTGGCTACTCAGCGGAAACGTTTAGGGCTTTGGAGCACTTTGGTCTGTATCAACAACTCTTTCCCGCGCCGAATGGCGTTCATGCTTTGAGTGAATTCGAACTCAGGGCGCTCGTAGCTACGGACGAACG
>JALQZL010000213.1 GCA_023258355.1 Wenzhouxiangellaceae bacterium
GCTTCATGAATCGTCGCCAAATCCAGCCCTGAGTTGGTGAGCGATGCGCGAAGCGGCAGCGCCAGCGCGGGTTCATCGGTGCGGTGTGAGAGGGCATTGAGCCGGTGTTTTGAAATCACCAAAGACGCGGGTGCTTTGTCAATCCACTGGCACAAGCGAGGATCCATTGCTTCTGCGGGGTAGACCAAGGTCTGGTCGATGACAACCGGCACGCCTCGGCGAAGATCAAAGATACAACGTTCTACTGAATACATAGACGACCATTATGACACCGAACAATGACGCTAAACTAACGAACATGAAGCGAGATGATGTGAACGATGCGAGTTGCCCAAACCGCCAAGCACTGGAACAGTGGTTGGGTGATTGGCCAGATGCGTATGTGCTTGGTCAGTTGGGACAAAGTCTCGATGGTCGCATTGCCACCGCCAGTGGTCACTCACACTACATCAACGCCCAATCCTCAAGGCAGTTTCTTCATTTGCTCCGTGCGCGTGTTGATGCCGTCATCATCGGAGTGGGGACCGCATTGGCTGATCAGCCCCAACTCACGACTCGCCACGTCGATGGCACCAGTCCTGTTCGAGTCATCATTGATCCCAACGCGCGCATCAATCCAGACAACCCTGTCTTCAATGACGATGGGGTTTCGGTCATTCATGTTCACCACGAAGACCAGGCAAGCCCCGTCGAGCTCGACCACGTCGTCGCTTTGACTGTGCCGCGTCAAAAAGACTCAGCCCCTGGGCTGGATCTGCAAGCCTTAAGAGATGAGCTATCCCAGCGTGGGCTTCACCGCCTCTTGGTGGAAGGTGGGTCAACAACGATCTCTCGGTTTGTTGAAGCGGATATGTTGGACGCCTTGTATTTGATGGTCGCGCCTTTGCTGATTGGTTCAGGCCCCAGTGGCATTGCACTCCCCCCGATCGAGACCTTAGATGAGGCCAAACGGCATCGCATGCGAAGTCTTCAGTGGGGTGAGGAGCTGTTGATTGAGTTTGGTTTTCGTTGATCGCGCCACATCACCACACCTGGAAGCGCCGTTAAAAAAATCAGTGCCCCGTAAGTGACCGACACCGCCACCCCTTGCGCAGGATCAAGCCCGACGGCGCCCCAACTCAAAGCCGCCACCCATTCTCTCAGCCCCCAACCGGCCACGGTGATGGGCACAACCATAGACAGCAACAAAGGCGGCGCCAAAGCTGCGATCGTGAGCACGGGAAGCTCGACACCATTGGCGCGAGTGGCCAATACAAACACCCCCACATACGTACTCACAATGAGGGTGGAGCCAATCAACTGAATCACCAAACGATCCATCGGCCAGAAGGTTTGGCCCATCGCCACGCCAACAAAGTCAAAGACGCGTCTTAAGCCTGCGTGCTGTCGACCCAATACAAGCCCAACCAGCACCGCTGTGGTGACCAGTAAGACAATGAGCACAATTGGCCATTTTGTTTCAGGGAAAGACCACAGCAGCTCACGCCATAGGGGTGAGGCTAAGACAACACACAGGGTCAATAGCATCAGCACCAGTTGACCGGAAAAACGCTCAACCATCACCGCTTGCCAAGCAGGCGCTCGTGTTTCGGTGGTATCGCTGTGGCGCTTGGCTCGATACAAATCACCCACCACACCACCAGGCAAGACTTGGTTGATAAAGCTGGCGAGATAGTACTCGCGAACGGCTTTGCGATAAGACAGATCAAGCCCCAAACACTGGGCGGTGAAACGCCAGCGCCAAGCCGAAGCAACCACTTGAATCGTCCCCACCACCAAAGCCAACCCAATCCACTGTGGTTGCGGTGATTGAAAA
>JALQZL010000214.1:0-1547 GCA_023258355.1 Wenzhouxiangellaceae bacterium
TGGATGCTGGTAAAGCCCCGGGCTGGCTGATTGTGCGTGCTATGGACGCCAATAAAGATGGTGTGATCAGTCGCGATGAGTTTAAGCCCTTGAAGCGCGGCTCTCGACTCGACTTATTTGTCAAAGCCGATGTCAATGAGGACAGCGAGCTGACCAAGGCAGAACTCGATGCTTTCATCGCCGAGCGTCATGAAAGTGCACGTCAGAGCGCCACCGCCCAATTTGAAGCCGATGATCTCAACGGTGACGGCAAAGTGACCCGCGAAGAGCTCGATAATATTCGCTTTGCTGAACTGGACCGAGACGAAGATGGCTCATTGAGTCCAGACGAGTTGGGGCCGAAACGCCAAGAGCGTCGCCAGGCACGCATGCAACAGCGTCGCCAAAACCGCGCCGAACCCTAAGCACAGCCTCGCCAACACTGGCCCCTGATCGGTGGGTGATCATCTTAATGATCGCCAGCTGACAGGGGCTTTTGTCATCTTCTCACCGACCCCTGCCCCTTTATTCACCATGGCTTTGAAAGCCGGCTTGGCCATCGTTTGCCTTGCCACCCACTGGCCTAATCAAGGACCCACTTTGGTGGATTGAGCCATGCCCATGAACTGAACCATCTGTGGCACCAAGTCCGAAGCCAGTGGCAGATCACCTTGGCCATAGGTGGCCAGATTCGCTGCCCGATCCATCGGGGCTTCTTTCAACACATGGTTCATGCCCTCGATGATCACCAGCTGAGCATCGGGCTTGGCCTGCGCGAGTTGGTTGGCATCCTCCACCGTCACTTGAAGGTCTGTGGTGCCTTGAACAATCAAAACCGGCATTGAGAGATCAGCGATGGCTACCGCCGGGTCATATCGAAACCAAGAGATCAGATAAGGCTGTACACTTTCTCGGAACAAAGACGCCAACAAAGGATCAACCTCACCCACCAGCTCGCCTGCGGCCAATTGATCAATCATGGCCATCATTTGACTCCGATAAGGCTCGGGTTGCGTATCCAGCTGACGCTTGAGGGTCTGATCAGCCGACTCACCCACACCCGCCAGTGACACAAAGCCATCGGCTTGGGCTTTGTTTGCCGCCACCATGCCAATCAAAGACCCTTCGCTGTGGCCAATGACCCAGCGCTTGGAAAACCGCACATCGTTTTCCGAGAAGTTGTCCAAGAAAGCTAGCCAAGCATTCGCATCGTCAATGTAATCCTCAAACCGCAGGGCCGACTCATCCACAGCCCCTTGCCCGCTTTGTCCAATGCCGCGTTTGTCGTAGCGCAACGAGGCTATCCCATGCTCAGCCAGGCCGTGCGCCAGCCACTTCAGCGCATTATTGACCATGGCTGGATTATTGCCATTTCGATCGGTCGGACCCGAGCCTGCAATGATCAATGCCACGGGCATTGGGCCGTCGATATTGGGGACCATCAGGGTGCCGTGGATTTCGATGCTGTCTTGGGTGATGGAGACAGCCTGTTCCGTGACCTTAGCCTGGGCCATCACTGCGGTTGAACCACCCAATAGGAGCAGGAGAAGACAGGCGTGAATAAAGCG
>JALQZL010000214.1:1557-1786 GCA_023258355.1 Wenzhouxiangellaceae bacterium
TCATGACATGGGCCTTCGTGTGTTCAATTTAATAAAAAATCCTGACCATGTTAGCTCAGGGGCACTGAATATAAAAGCTGGCCAAAGGCATCCTCCCGTGGACCCAGGCGTGTAGATCAGGGTGACTTAATAGCGCGGTCGGTGAACTTAAGTAAGCTGAAAAAGATCAACTTTAAGGCAGCTTAGCTGGGTAATGAGCTGTGGTCTCGCACGTCGTCCAGGTCAGCAG
>JALQZL010000215.1 GCA_023258355.1 Wenzhouxiangellaceae bacterium
GAGCAACTACCCGCCCTTTCATCTCGACAATTAGGCGCTCAGCGGTCTTTTTCCCAATACCAGGCAGGCGAGTGAGCGCGGCAGCGTCCCCGGCATCCACCATCAACGCAAAGTCTGAGGCTGACACACCCGACAAAATCCCCAGTGCTAGACGTGGCCCAACGCCCGATACTTTCAAAAGATCCCTAAACAACTGGCGCTCTGGGGAACTTTTGAAACCATAGAGGGTGTGGGCGTCCTCACGAACAATGAATTCGGTCAGAAGCATCAGTTCACCACCGATACTTGGCAAGCCGTCCAAGACGCTCATTGGCACATGGACTTCATAACCAACACCACCCACATCGATCACAATGGTGGGCGGTGTGACTTCGAGCAATGTCCCAGACAAACGTGCAATCATCTCAGGCGAACCCCTTCGGGCAAACGTTGATTGGTCTGTGTGGTGTGATAATGACACAGAGCCACGGCCAACGCATCTGAGGCATCTTCACCCACATCTTCTTTCAAGGACAAAAGCAGGCGCGTCATGTGTTGGACTTGCGCTTTTGCTGCACCACCCCGACCAACCAATGCCTGCTTGACTGCTCTTGGCGCGTATTCATGCACGGTTAAACCCGCTTGAACCGCCGCACACACGGCGGCACCTCGAGCTTGACCGAGCTTGATCGTTACCTGAGGGTTGCGATTGAGAAAGATCGTCTCTACCGCAGCGACTTCGGGACGATGGCTTTCAATAAGACTGGCGATTGATTCACAAATTCGGCCCAGACGCTCGGGCATCGGCCCATCACCCAGCTTCAGATTCTCTGCATGGATTAGTGTTTCGTTCTCGATAATCCCAATACCGGTGATTCGGGAACCTGGGTCAATGCCTAAGATGCGCATCACTCGTAACTATCGGCCGGAATGTCAGCATTTGACCACACATCTTGCGTGTCATCTAGGTCTTCTAAGACATCTAAAAACTTCAAAACCTGACGTCCCGTGTCCACATCAACAGACGTACTTGTGGATGGTCTTTGCGTGATTTCAGCATTTTCATAGCCCAAATTCTGGGACTTGAGCGCATCGCGCGTGCTTTCAAACGCCTCAGGCTGCGTGAGCACCTCAATGCTTCCATCCTCATTGCTAATCACATCATCAGCACCTCCCTCAAGAGCAACCTCCATGATTCGGTCCTCATCAGCACCTGGCGCGAATTCAATCACACCGGTTTTTTCGAACAGGTAGGCCACAGAACCATCGGTGCCCAGATTGCCGCCATGCTTACTAAAAGCGTGGCGCACTGCCGCCACGGTCCGGTTACGATTATCGGTTAGGCAGTCCACCATCACCGCAACACCACCCGGTCCATAGCCCTCATATCGAATGGACTCATAGCTCACACCCTCCAGCTCACCAGTGGCTTTCTTGATGGCTCGCTCGATGTTGTCTTTGGGCATACTGGCCGCGTTTGCACGGTCCATGGCCAAGCGAAGTCTGGGGTTAGACTCAGGATCACCGCCACCTTCACGCGCGGCCACGGTGAGCTCGCGAACCAATCGGGTAAATATTTTTCCTCGCTTTGTGTCCTGGGCTTTCTTGCGATGCTGAATATTCGCCCACTTACTATGGCCTGCCATGGCTGTTTTTCACTCCGCTTTTGATGTGCAAGCCCCAATTTTACCCGATGCCTGAGCGCCTGTTATGGCGCGCTTTCCCTTCCAAAAATGTCACGATCTGACCCAGCACCACCTGAGAGATCAAAAGCCCCGAGTGAGAACTGT
>JALQZL010000216.1 GCA_023258355.1 Wenzhouxiangellaceae bacterium
GGCATTCGCCATGTTCGCCCTTTTGTTCGGAATGATGATGCAAATCCTGTCCACATCGCTGGGTAACACCAGACGCGCCAGTGATTTCACTCAAGCCACCTTATGGGCACAATCGAAGCTTGATGTACTGGGTCTAGAAGCGATGATTGTGCCCGGTAATTCTTCTGGCGATTTTGATGAGCGCTTCAGTTGGGAGATGGAGATTACCGAGGATGCTGTGTTTGATGAGGCGTTGCTTGATCCAGAGCAACTGCCATTGGCGCTTTACAGAGTCTCATTAACCGTGCGGTGGGAAGGTCAACGCGAAGTGGTCTTCGATACATGGAGAAGTGTCGACATCAACTGGGAAGCTCGAGAGAGAGAGTTGGGCTTATGAGGACGCGAGGTTTTACGCTCATCGAGGTTTTGCTGGCGATCACTTTGCTGAGCACCATTATGGCGCTGGCAGTGGGTGGTCTCCGAGCAGCGCAACGGGCCAGCACATCGGGGGAGGCGGTAATTGAGCAAACCAATAACCTCAGAGTGGTTCATCAGTTTGTGCGTCGTCAGCTCAGTCAAGCACAAGCGATGGTCATCGAACAAGATGAGAACGATGAGGTACCCACACGGTTTATTGGTGAAAGCGACTGGGTGCGTTTTGTGGCCCCCATGCCAGGCTATCTCAGTTACGGTGGCCTCTATGTGCAGCAGTTCGCCATTGAGCCAGGTCCCAACGGCCGGGAGTTGGTGTTCTATTTTGCGATGCTCAATGGCTACGAGCAAGGCGAAATTGAACAAACCCAAGGGGTCGTTTTGCTCGATGGTCTCAATGGCGGTGATTTTTGGTATCTGGGCGAAGATCCAGAGACCGATCAACCCTTGTGGAGCAATGCATGGGAGCGGGTCGATGCATTGCCGCTATCTGTTGAACTTGACCTCGATCTGGTGAGGGAAAATCAAATGGTGTGGCCAACCGTAGCAGCCGCTGTTCGCGTCGACGCCAACCCAGCCCGCCAGCAACGCACCATCAGAAGCGGTGCCGATTTGTTGATTCCGAACCGTCGCCGATGAGTGGATCCATCGAAGCAAAGCCTGGGGCCAATCAACGCGGAGTCGCGCTGATTTTGGTGCTGTGGCTATTGATTCTCTTGACCATCGTGATCGGCGTCTATGCCTTGTTGACCCGAACCGAGGCCTTGCAGGCCCGGTTCTTGCTCGATACCACGCGCGCGCAATATGCCGCAGAAGCGGGGATACATCGGGCCGCTTATGAGATGTTTAATCCTGATTTTGAAACCCGATGGGTGGGTGATGGCAGGCCTTATTTGGTTGAGTTTGGTGAAACCACGGTGGAGATACGCATTACCGATGAATCGGGCAAAATTAACGTCAATCAGGCCAATGTTGAGCTATTGACTGAACTGTTCTTCCAGCGCGGTGTCGATGAATTGGCCGCTGTCAGTTTGGCGGACGCCATTGTGGATTGGCGAGACAACGATGACTTCGCGCTTGAGTACGGCGCAGAGATCGAAGACTATGAAGCAGCGGGTTATCCCTATGGACCAGCCAATCAGCCGTTCCAGACGGTCGATGAGCTGCAGCAAGTAATGGGAATGACGCAGCAGATGTTTGAACAAGTGCGCGATGTGTTGACTGTATCGGGCGGTGCGGGCACACCAAACCCGGCGTTTGCTTCGCCAGAGCTGGTGGCACTGTTGCCTGATATGGATATAGAGACAGCCCGAGAGTTTGTCGCTGAGCGTTCGGAGTATCATCCCTCAGAGCAAATG
>JALQZL010000217.1 GCA_023258355.1 Wenzhouxiangellaceae bacterium
AGACGTAAAGAAAGCCACTGCCTCATCCCGTGAGATCGTCTCACGTTCTATTGGCAGATCTTCTTTGACAATCTTGGCCATTTCAGACTCAATGGCCTCAAGATCCTCAGGCTTAAATGACTCCGCCCGAGAAAAATCATAGAAAAAGCCATTCTCAATCACTGGCCCAATCGTGACTTGTGTCTCGGGGAACAACCTTTTTACCGCCTGAGCCATCAAATGAGCACTGGAGTGGCGGATCATATCCACGCCTTCGGTGTCTTTTGGCGTGATGATGCGCAGTGTCTGGTCTGAGGTGATCACATGAGACAGGTCTAGCAACGCGCCCTCAATCTCGCCAGCGAGGGCTGCTTTGGCCAGACCTTCACCGATAGCACCTGCCACCTCTTTGATGGTCACAGGATCCGAGAACTTTTTCTGGCTACCATCAGGCAGTGTAATTACGGGCATGGCGTTTGCAGACTATATTGCGTGAATGATTGATTACAAAATGGTGGGCGATACTGGATTTGAACCAGTGACCTCTGCCATGTCAAGACAGCGCTCTAACCAACTGAGCTAATCGCCCTTATTCCACACTCGGTGAATATCAGCCCTATATTATCTCAGTTTAGAGCCCTTGTTGACAAGCGATTGAGTAAACTTAGTGCCGTGACTGCCTTTCAAATACTCAATCCACCGCGTCAAACAACCGAAACCGTCGATTGGCCCAACCTTTCAGGCTTTGCTTTGGCCCTTTCACTGCTCACGTTCTCCAAACGTGCTGGCGGGCTAGTGTGTGTGATCGCGCCTGATGCATATAGCGCCAGGGTGCTAAGAGACGACTTAGCCGCTCTAAATGATGTGCCCGTTGATGTATTTCCTGACTGGGAAATATTGCCCTATGATCTCTACTCTCCTCATCCCGACCTGATTTCTCGACGCCTTGATCTCTTATCCAGACTGCCCTCGGCGACAACAGGAATCGTCATCATTTCGATGACGGCGCTTATGCAGCGATTGCCACCCACGCAATGGATTTCGTCTCAAAGCCTCAGTCTTCAAGTGGGGACGCAACTTGGCTTAGATGCTTTTCGTGAAGAGTTGGTGGATGCGGGATACGTCTCAACCGATCAGGTGTGGCAGCCAGGGCAATATGCCTGTCGGGGATCTGTGATTGACCTTTGGCCGATGGGCCAGACAAGCCATCCTTTTCGGGTTGAGTTATTCGATGAGGAGATTGAATCCATTCGCACATTCGATCCGGATTCACAACGCTCTGTTGAGAAAATCAATGAGGTGATCCTCTTGCCAGCGCAGGAGTATCCCTATGACCCTACCGCGCGGAGCGCCTTCAAAAAACGGTTCCGACTACGGTTTGAAATCGATGTCCGTAAATCGATCCTCTACAACGAGGTCTCCGAGGGGGTCCATGCCCAAGGCATTGAGCAATACCTGCCCTTATTTTTCGATGAGATGCAGACATTCTTCGACTACTTACCCAAACCCCATCGTCTCGTGCTCTTGGCAGGCACAGAGGAGGCCAGCTATGCGTTTCATCATCAAATTCATCACCGCTTTGACCAGCGTCAAGGGGACATTGAGCGCCCTATCCTGACACCCTCAGAGCTCTATGTGCCCGCAGACAATTTAATGGAGTCGTTGCAAAGTCGCACCAGTGTTCGTCTGAGACAGGCCCACTCGGCGTCAGACATCGTGCTCTGCCCACCTCAAATCGACCTTGCCCA
>JALQZL010000218.1 GCA_023258355.1 Wenzhouxiangellaceae bacterium
CTTATGAACTGCTGAGTGATTGGGCGCAATGGCGATCAGCCTTCAGTATCCGACTGTTCGGCTTGGGGGTATCCATCGCTGACTAGTGCACACAGCCAATCGACAATGGCCAAAAATTCCGTTAATCGCTGCTCTTTGGTGATCCGTATAAGTCCCTGAGCTCTCGTCTGAGGATTTTGCCGACATTGGTCTTGGGTAGTTCATCCACAAACTCGATGTAGCGGGGTACTTTGTAGCCAGTCAGTTCTTTGCGGCAGTAGTCCTCCAACTCCTTTGCAGTGAGGGTCGCATCATTTCTGACGACTACGACCTTTACAACCTCGCCTGACTTCTCATCGGGTGCTCCAATGGCGCCAACTTCGACGACCTTAGGGTGAGCGGCCACCACATCCTCGATCTCATTGGGATAGACATTAAAACCGGATACTAGAATCATGTCCTTTTTTCGGTCAACGATGTAAAAATACCCGTTGGCATCCATACGGGCCATATCGCCAGTTCGAAGCCAGCCATCACCATCAAGCACCTTTGCTGTCTCTTCTGGGCGTTGCCAATAGCCCTTCATAACCTGTGGGCCCCGAATGCACAGTTCGCCAGTCTCGTCGACACCCACTGGATTTCCATTTTCATCAATTACGCGACACTCAGTTGATGAGATTGGAAGACCGATGGAGCCATTGTAATCTTCCAAGTCCATTGGATTCATGCAGGCTGCCGGAGAGGTTTCTGTCAATCCATAAGCCTCCACCAGAGTGGTGCCCGTGACTTTCTTCCATCGCTCCGCCACAACACGTTGGACAGCCATTCCACCACCCAGTGATAGGTTGAGATGAGAAAAGTCGAGCTTGTCAAAGCCTGAGGTGTTTAGCAAGCCATTAAATAAGGTGTTAACACCCGTTATGGCTGTAAATTTTTCTTTGCCAAGCTCTTTGACGAAACCATCCATGTCTCTGGGGTTTGTGATCAGCACATTGCGTCCACCGAACTTCAAGAACACCAGGCAATTGGCTGTGAGTGCGAAGATGTGATAGAGCGGGAGGGCTGTAATGATGACTTCCTCGCCCAGCTTGATTTGTCCCCCCAGCCAAGACGAGGATTGTTGCATGTTCGCTACCATGTTGCCATGGGTGAGCATGGCGCCCTTGGAGACGCCTGTGGTTCCGCCTGTGTACTGCAGAAAGGCGATGTCCTCATGGGTTAGTGTGGGCTTGGTAAGCTGTGTTTGCTTACCCGCGTTCAATGCTTCTCTGAAGGGTATGGCAGCAGGGATTTGGTATTTTGGAACCTGCTTTTTGATATGCCGCAGGACAAAGTTCATCACTGCGCCCTTTGGGAATCCGACCATATCACCAACGGAGGTAATCAGAGTGTGCTCGATATCCGTGTCTCTGATGACAGCCTCCAAGACATGAGCAAAATTCTCCAAAATAACAATGGCCTTGGCGCCGGAATCCTTCAGCTGGTGCCGTAGCTCGCGGGCTGTATAGAGCGGATTGGTATTGACCACCACCAGACCAGCTCGCAGAGCGCCAAAGACTGCGATCGGGTATTGAAGCAGGTTGGGCATCATGATGGCGACCCGATCACCCTTGTTCAGCCCCAAGGATTGGAGGTAGGCACCAAAGGCTCGGCTGTAGTCGTCAATTTCTTTGTACGATAAGGCGGCACCAAAGTTGACGAATGCCACTTTCTCCGCAAAATCGCGACAGCTGCGATCAATC
>JALQZL010000219.1 GCA_023258355.1 Wenzhouxiangellaceae bacterium
CGGACTTTCGTTTGATTCCTGTCGGCACGCCACCTCACCGCACCAAAACTTATGCCTCCGCCTTTCACCGACTGGCCATGCTGGAGTTGGCCTTGGCACCTTACCAAGATCTGACGGTTGATGATCGAGAGGTTCGTCGAGGCGGGACCAGCTATATGATTGATACCCTCAAAAGCGTGCGTGAGGAAGTGGGTGATGTGCCTGTGTTTTTGTGTGTTGGCCAAGATGCGGCCAATGTTCTGAACACTTGGAAAGACTGGCGGGCCCTATTTGATTGGGCCCATTTGGTGGTGATGACGCGCCCCGATAGCGTCTCCCAATACCCACCAGAGCTGGCTGAGTGCATTGCCCAACGTCAAGTCTCCAGGACCCGAGATCTTGTCAGCTCACCTGCCGGTGGTGTGCGGCATGTTGAGGTGACACAATTGGCGATTTCCTCAACCAACATCCGTAATCAGCTGGCTGAGGGGCACAGCCCCCGCTTCCTCTTGCCTGCCACTGTGCTGTCTTACATTGAAAAACATCAGCTGTATTCGGCTCGCCCAGGCGGGGCAGAAACGGTAGAATAAGAGAGTACCCACCTTCGCTGAGAGCTTAACTGAACCATTGAACTCAAAAACAACAATGACATCTGCCCAACTTCGTGATTTCGTCATCACGGTTTTGGAAGACATGAAAGGCAACCAAATTGAGGTCATCGACCTCACTGACCGAAATAGCTTTACCGATTTCCTGGTGATTGTCAGCGGTACCTCAACTCGGCAAGTCAAGGCCATGGCTGAACGCGTGGTCGAACGAGCCAAACAGGAAGGTATTCGGCCCATGGGTATTGAGGGAGAGCGTGAGGGAGAGTGGGTATTGGTTGATCTATGTGATGTGGTTGTCCACGTCATGTTGCCCCAAACACGTGCCTTTTATAACCTAGAAAAACTTTGGTCTGTTCCCCCAACTACCCGAAGTAACGCCAGCGGGTAAACGGCATGAAGCTTGATGTCGTCAGCATCGGCACACGCATGCCGACTTGGCTGGCCCAAGGCTGGGATGAGTATGCCAAGCGCATGCCACCGCACTTGCCTCTCAATCTCATCGAAGTTGAACAAGCCAAGCCGCAGGTTCCCAAGAGCGCTGCGGTAGAAGGCCAGCGCCTAATCCAAAAGTGTTCACCGAGAGCAAAGCAGGTCGCATTGCAAGGTGGTCAGAAGGCCTGGTCCACTGAACAACTTCGCAACGCTATGGTCCAATGGTTGAATGAGGGTGATCCGGTCTGCTTTTTAATTGGTGGCGCCGATGGCTTAGATCCTCAGGTCGTGAGTCAATGTCACCAAGTCTGGTCTTTGGGGCCCGCGGTGTACCCGCATATGTTGGTGCGTGTGATCGTCGCAGAGCAACTCTACCGAGCTTGGACGATGATTCAGGGGCACCCTTATCATCGAGGAAATGACGAATGACCGATTTCTTGTTGGCTTCTGGGTCTCCGCGCCGTCAGGATTTATTGTCTCAGTTCGGTTTGCCATTTAAGGTCGAACCCTCTGCGATTGATGAAGTCATGGTGTCAGAGGAGTCTGCGCCAGCGTTTATTCAAAGAGTGGCGCTGGAAAAAGCACAAGTGCCGTTATTACGTGCCAAAGTCGGCGACCGTTATGTATTGCAAGGTCTGGAAGAAAATGGTTGGACCATTGGCGGTGAGCCTTCTGGTCATATTCTGACTTTAGACAAGAGC
>JALQZL010000021.1 GCA_023258355.1 Wenzhouxiangellaceae bacterium
TGAAAAGAAGGCCCAAAGTCAAAACGGGCGATCTGCCACAGATACCGACCGTACTGAAATACCAACGGCTCATCCAGATGGTATTTGGCGGCGAGATTGGCCTCAACCTCTGGCGCCAGCGCACGCTCTGAATCAAATGGGCCACCTGGCGCGACGCGGATTAAAAAAAAGGCGACCGTGATGAGCAAAAAAAGCGTGGGAATGGCCGACAGTAGTCGCTTGACGGAGTAATTCAACATTACAACGACGCCTCCTCTGACGAGGTCGCGTTGGCTGGCGCTTGGGCTTTGACCCAGTACATGTGACGGGTCGGATGGCGATCCATCACATTCACAGACCAGCCCATGAGTCTCGGTTGAACCAGTCTTTTGGATACATAGACAAAGGTGGGCAGAATCACCTGATCGGCCAACAAGATCCGCTCCGCCTCAGCCATGAGGTTTCGACGCCGCGCATCAATCCGCTCACTGGCAGCCCGCTCTAGAAGATCGTCATAGATTGGGTTGTTATAGCCCGCATCATTGCGGCCATGGCCTGAATGAAACAACTCCAAGAACGTAAACGCGTCTTGATAGTCACCGATCCAACCTGACCGAAACACCTCGGTGACTTGCATTTGGCTTCGGTTTTGTAAGAACACCCGAAACTCTTCATTAATTAACCGCGTTCTGACACCCAAGACCTGTTTCCACATGGCCGCGATGGAGACAGCAATTTTGCGGTGGTTTTCTGATGTGTTGTATCGAAGCTCCACAGTCAGTGGCTGCGTCTCAGAATACCCCGCTTGAAGATAAAGCTCTTTGGCCAAGGCTTCCCGCTCTGCCTGGGTCATTGAAGCCGCCTCAATGCTGGGTGAGACATATTCTGGTAACCCAGGCGGGACCAAATGATACGTCGGCAATTCGCCAAACTGGGTCACCCGCTCGGTCAAGATGTCTCGATCGATGGCCAAGTTCAGCGCTTGTCTCAACGCGAGGTTGTTGGCAAAAGGTGGCCGCGTTAAGTTAAACGAAAAAAAGTAGGTCCCAAACCAAGGGCTGACAACCAATGCCTGGTCTAAATGCTCACGCAACCAACGAAACTGAGCGCTAGGGACTTGGTAGGTCCACTGTAAATCACCAGACCGGAAACGATTGAACTCGGTATTCTCATCTTCAAAGGGATAAAACACCACCCGCTCAATCACCGTCTGATCGGCCAAGCGGTAATGCGGGTTTTTGGTGAGCTCAATTTGAGACCGTATTTGCCAATCGCTTAATTGATAGGCGCCATTCGAGATCAAACGGCCTGGCCTGACGTGCGCACTGCCATGGGTCTCAATGCTCTGACGATAAACAGGGAAGGTGGTCGGGTGGGTCAAAAGGCCTAGGAAATAAGGCGTGGGATCTTCCAGCGTGACTTGGAACGTGGTCTCGTTCAAAGCCGCCACCCCCAGTTGGTCTACTGGCATGGCACCGGCCAAGATCGCTTCGGCATTTTTCACTGGGGCGAGCATGCGGGCATAGGTGGCCGCTGTTTCTGGGTTGACCACACGTTGCCAAGACCAGACAAAATCTTCTGCCGTGACCAGCTCACCATTACTCCATCGACCATCAGGGTCTAGGTAAAAAGTGTAGGTCAAACCATCTCGGCTGATGTTCCACCGCGCAGCGGCGCCAGGGATAATCCGGCCATCGGGGGCAGACGTGGTCAAGCCTTCAAATAGATCAATCAAAATATTGGTGGTGGGCACACCCTCCCCCAGATGCGGGTCGAGTGTTTGCGGCTCTTCACCATTGCCGCGGTGCAATTCTTGGTGTTCTGCCAGACTCTCTGGAAGTGGCCGGCCCGTCTCATCCAACACAGGCACAATGGGTTGCGACAGCGCCATGGCCGGCGGCATGTTGCTGTTAGTGTCTTCATTGGCAGGACCACAACCACTCAAGCCCAGACTCAACAGGAAAGCCGCTGTGAGCCATGAGCCAAATAAGCGGTTGTGTTTTGTTGAGGTGCTGTTCATTACTTCAAGCTTAGCCACCGTGTCAGGTGAATGTCCATCAAGTTATCCTCAAATCCCGAGACATTGGGTTTCACCAAATGCCTCGAGACGTAGTAGTAAAGAGGAATAATGACATGCGCATCGATCAAATGCATCTCGGCTTGTTTGAGCATCGCCCATCTGGCCTCGCCGACCAATGTCTCGGCCTTGGCCATCAGGGCATCAAAGACCGGGTCGTTATAGAAGGTGTAGTTCAGTGGCGAGTCAGACACAAATAGCTGCAAAAAATTGGCAGGGTCTTGCCAATCACCAATCCAGCCGCCACGCATGACTTCGGTGATTCGGCCTTGTCGTCGGTTGGCCACGAACACTTTCCACTCTTCATTGACCAAGCGGGCTTGGACTCCCAAGTGTTGCTTCCACATCGCCCCCACGGCCGCGGCCATGCGCCGGTGATTCAAAGAGGTGTTGAAGCGAAGCTCCACCGACAAAGGGTTATCCGGGCCGTAACCCGCCGCTTTATAGAGCGCTTGTGCCCGCTTGATACGCTCGGCCATGTTGTCTGAAAAGACCGGCTCACTCACCGGCCAGTTCGGCAGTGTCGGCGGAATCAATCCATAGGCTGGCATTTCGCCCGCACCGAGTACCCGTTCAGTTAACAGCTGTCGGTCAATCACCAAGCTCAATGCCTCCCGTAAGCCGGGCTGTCCTTCAAAAGGGGCTTTTTGAACGTTATAGCCCAAGAAAAATGTCCCTAGGTACGGGCCAATTCTGAGGGCATCACCGACTTCATTGGCCAGCCAGTCGACCCGGCCAGGTGGAATGGTCTCTGTGATGTGCAGTTGCCCAGCGCGAAATCGGGCCAACTCAACATTGGGTTCTTCAATCACATGCCAATACACGTTGGGAATGGTGACTGTGGCGGCATGCTTGTAATGGGGATTGGCCGCTAGGTGAATATGGGCGCCAGGCAAACGCGCCACCAATTGATAGGCACCGCTGTATAAGTCAGGCTCACTGGCCCAGGGCACCATCACCGGGTGAGTCAACAACTCCTCAAACCATGGGGTTTTGTGTGCCAGTGTGACCTCTAAGCGATCGGGGCTTGGGGCTGTGACACCAAGTGCCTCAACGGGCAATCGACCAATACGAATCTCGTCGGCGCCGAGAATCGGGGAGAGCAAGCCCGCCGTGGGTGAGGCTGTGTTGGGATCGATGGCCCGACGCCAACCACGCACAATGTCGTCGGCCACAATGGGTTGACCATTCGACCATTTGGCTGCTGGGTCGAGTTCAAACACCCACATCAATCCGTTATCGCTGACCGTCCAGTCCAAGGCAAGACCTGGGATTATTTGGCCATGGGCATCGAGGGTCACCAGACCCTCATGGAGATCTCTCAGCACATTGAAGGCAGATAAACTTTGTGCCAAATGAGGGTCCAAAGCGTCAGGCTCGGGCCCCACTCCTCGATGCAAGGTGTCGCTATCGATCGCCCAGACATTGGCCATCATCCACCCACAGCAGACCAAGAAGCCCAAACCCCAGTATCTCGATTGAAATGTGCGTGCGTTGGTTTTCATGGCATCGATTAGGGTCCTGGGCGATAATGTCAGTTCATTTTAGCCTCAGGGGCATGCTTTGACTCTGCCAACCGACGCAACCGTGCTGACTGATGTACGCCAGTTAAACGAGTGGATGGCGGCGGGTGGGCGACCAAAAGCCGAGTGGCGCATTGGTACCGAGCACGAAAAGTTTGGCTTCCATACCGACACATTGAGCCCCCTGCCCTATGCGGGTCCTCGGGGAATCCAAGTCGTGCTGGAGGGTTTGGCTCAACGCTTTGATTGGCAACCGGTGTTTGAACAGGGCCAGCCCATCGCGCTGAAAAAAGATGGCTGTTCGATCACTTTAGAGCCAGGGGGGCAGTTGGAACTATCGGGCGGCTTGCTCGATAACCTGCACCAGACCTGTAGCGAGGTCAATCAACATTTGGCGCAAGTCCGAGAAGTGGCCGAGCCATTGGGCATTGGCTTTATTGGGCTGGGCTTTCACCCCACCGCTAGCCGAGATGAGATCGAGTGGATGCCCAAGGGGCGCTATGAGATTATGCGCAACTACATGCCCAAGGTGGGCCAGCTGGGCCTGGACATGATGAAGCGCACCTGTACCGTGCAAGTGAACTTGGATTTCTCGGACGAGGCGGATATGGTGGCCAAGTTTCGGGCCTCGTTGGCTTTGCAACCCATCGCCACGGCGCTGTTTGCCAACTCGCCTTTTAAAGAGGGCAAACCCACCGGCTATGTCAGTTATCGATCTCAGATCTGGACAGACACGGATCCTGACCGCACCGGCATGATGCCGTTTGTTTTTGAGTCAGGCATGGGTTTTGAGCGTTATGTTGATTGGATGTTAGATGTGCCGATGTACTTTGTTTATCGGGAAGGCCGTTATATCGATACTGCCGGCGCCTCTTTTCGGGACTTCATGTCGGGCAAGCTCGCGGCTTTGCCAGGCGAATACCCGACCCTATCGGATTGGGAAGACCATCTGACCACCGCTTTTCCAGAGGTCCGTTTGAAACGCTTTTTGGAAATGCGCGGCGCCGATGGCGGGCCTTGGCGGCGGCTTTGTGCATTGCCTGCTTTTTGGGTTGGGCTCTTGTATGACCAGAGTAATTTGGATGAGTGCTTGGCCATGACACGCCATTGGACCACGGAAGACCGTGCTGGCTTGCGTGCTGATGTCGCGCGTGAGGGGCTGAACGCCAGTATTCGGGGTCAATCGGTTCGGGACTTGGCCAAAGCGTGTGTGGGCATGGCCCGTGAAGGGCTGGCCAAACGGCAAAGGCTCAGTGGCTCAGGGGATCATGAAGGTGGCTTCTTGGTCGCTTTGGAAGAAATCGTTGAGCGCGGCACCACCCCCGCAGAAGAGAAACTCGCTGCTTTCGAGGGTCGATGGCATCACGATCTGGCCAATCTATACAAAGAGTTTGCCTACTATTAGTGTTTTAGTCGGTGCCCGTGTGCCCGATCCCGCCCGCGCCTCTTTGTGTCGGTTGAAAGTCCTCGACCACCTCTAGGGCCATCTGCACGACTGGGACAATCACCATCTGACAAATTCGTTGCCCTGGTTCAATGGTGATGGGCGCTTGACCACGATTCCAGCAAGAGATTTTGACCTCTCCTTGGTAATCACTGTCAATCAAGCCGACCAAGTTGCCAAGCACCAAGCCTTGTTTGTGACCTAAGCCCGAGCGCGGCAATAACACCGCAGCCAATGCCGGGTCTTCTAGATAGATGGCCAGCCCTGAGGGGACCAGCGTGACCTCGCCGGGTGCCAGCACCATCGGCTCATCCACACATGCCCGAAGATCGAGTCCAGCTGAGCCCGCCGTGGCATAGTCAGGCAGTGGCCAGTCTTCACCAAAACGGGGGTCGAGCACTTTCACTTGTAACGATTTCACGTTGTCTTCCTTTTCTATTTAAGTCGCTTTTTCTGACACCAATGGAGGGTCTCTTCGCCTACCCCCGGCATGCAGCCCAAGGGCACACTGGTCTTCTCACCGCTCATGGGAACCTACATACAATGTCACAACCGAGGCCCAGCATCAAACACTGGCCAGAAAACGAACGGCCCAGAGAGCGCCTGCTCAACTTGGGTCCGGGGGAATTAACGGATGCAGAGCTACTGGCCATTGTGCTGCGCACAGGCTTTTCTGGCGGATCAGCGCTGGACTTGGCGCGCGCGCTCATCAAAAACGAAGGGGGCTTACGGGCTGTTTTGGAGGCCCCTGCCGATGTGTTATGTGCCGAGCCAGGGCTTGGCCCTGCCAAGTTTGCACAGCTACAAGCGGCCATGGAACTGGCCCGACGGCATTTTAAGGAGGTGTTACTGCGAGGTGAGCCCTTGACCAGCCCAGCGATCACGCGGGATTATCTTCAAGCCGCACTCAGAGATCGCCATCACGAGGTGTTTTGTGCCCTCATGCTGGACACGCGTCATCGGGTGATTTCATTTGAAGAGCTGTTCAATGGCACCATTGATTCGGCCCAGGTGCACCCTCGGGTGGTGGTGGAACGGGCTTTGGGCCGTCGTGCGGCCGCATTGATCGTGGCCCACAATCATCCCAGCGGCGTGGCCGAGCCAAGCCAATCAGATCTGAAGATCACGCGCCGTTTAAGTGAGGCGCTGGCCTTGGTGGAGATTCGATTACTCGATCACTTTATCGTCGGTGATGGGGAGGTGGTCTCATTAGCAGAACGGGGCCTGGTGTAGGCCCCGTTTTGGCGCTTGCGATGCCCGATAGGGCTGAATGGTTGCTTAAAAAGCAGCTGAAGCGATGCGGTTGTTTTACTTGATTTTCGCTTCTTTATAAATCACATGTTGGCGAACGACTGGGTCGTACTTTTTGAATTCCAACTTGTGAGGGGTGTTCTTCTTGCTTTTATCGGTCGTATAGTAATGACCAGTTCCCGCAGAAGAAACAAGTTTGATTTTATCTCTTGCACTACCTGCCATGATCTCGCTCCTTATACCTTCTCGCCACGGGCACGCAGATCAGCCAATACCTGATCAATGCCGTTTTTATCGATGATGCGCAGGCCTTTGGTCGATACCCGCAGTTTCACCCAGCGGTTCTCGCTTTCAACCCAAAACCGATGGTGATGCAAATTCGGCAATGAGCGCTTGCGCGTTTTATTGTTGGCGTGCGAGACATTGTTGCCTACCAATGGCCGCTTACCTGTCACCTGACATACTCGAGACATGACTACATCCTGCAAAATCCAGAAATTAGCCCACCATTATCCCTGATCCCATGGGCCAAATCAAGTCACCGTGACGAGTTTCACCCAGCCGGTGGCATTCACACACACCACCGCATGCTGGTGCCAGCGGCGCCCCCACATCTGGGCGGTGTCTGGGTCCATGCCCCACACCAAAACGCCGTTCTCACGGGGCCATTGGCCTTTTGGGTCATCCGACCAGGCACCCACCCACGACCACCGCGCTTTGGCCAAGGCATCAGTCAAGCCTCGGTGGGCGAGCCGATTGTCCTCGTCACTGAAGCACTCGCTTTTTGGATTGTAGGCCGTGATCCATGTGCTGCACTCGACCCCGTATGCTTTGTGGTGCTCGACAAGCGCCAATGACTGGCAATCAATCTGCAGGCGGACAGGGGGTTGGGTATCTACCCAATAGTGCGTCGCCTGGTAGGCATCAAGCAAAGATTGATCAAGAATGGGCATGCCTCTAGCCTAACCTGTCTCACACCAAACGTCTTATTCAACATAAAAACCCACAACGGTGGCGTGGGCTTGACGCAAACCAGATACCATAGAGGTCTTATGACCCGCATCTGGCCCATCGCATTCGGTGTTTTCCTGATTATGCTCCCCGTCACCGCGGTGGTGCCGCTACTTTATGAGCTGACAGAAGGCCGATTCCCCGGCAGTGGTGAGCTCGACCGACATCTTTTCATGTCTGCCAACATGGCAGGCTCCTTGGCGATGGCGCTGTCTGCTGGTCTTTGGTCAGACCGTATTGGCCAGCGAAAAACGCTGATTGTGCCTGCTTTATTTGCGTTCGCCGTGCTGCTTTATTTGATGTACCTTCCGCTGCCCTACCCCGCCCAACTCGGATTGCGCTTTTTTGAGGGCGGTGCGCACATGGCAGCCTTGGTGCTTGCCATGACTTTGGTGGCCGATATCGCACCCGATCATAAGAAAGGCCGATCGTTGGGATTGGTGGGTGCCTCTATGAGCTTAGGCGTGGCCACCGGTTCTGTACTGGGTGGGCGGATACCAGCAGATCAAGCCACTCACTTATTCTTATATGGCGGCACTTTGATGCTTGCCTTGGCTTTGGCCTCGGTGTTTGTGCTAAAAGATGCCCCGATCAAATCAGCAGCACAGCGGCTTCCCATCATGCTCAAGCTCCTGGCCAAACAGCATGCCCTAGCAGTCCCTTACGTGTTCACCTTTATTGACCGACTGACGGTTGGCTTTATCATCTCCACCGTTTCTTTGTATTTTGCGACCGTGCTCGACCTTTCGCCCGCCCAAATTGGTATTGCCATGGCGACCTTCCTCTTGCCGTTTGGCGCCCTGACCTATCCGGCGGGCATCTTGTGCGAGCGCATTAGTCCCGCTTTGCTGATGTCAGTGGGCAGTGTTTTATATGGTGTCTACTTAATCGCCTTGGGCTTTGGAAGCGCTGATCAAATCCTGTGGATTATGGCCTTTGGTGGATTGGTTGCTGCACTGATGCTGGCGCCATCGATCATACTGACCAGTCAACTGGCGGGCGCTGAACAACAGGCGACCGCCATGGGAGGGTTCCATTTGGCCGGCTCTCTTGGCTTTATGTTGGGTCCCATGCTCGGGGTCGGTGGGTTGACGTTGTTACGAAGCCTTGACTTGGCGCCCTACCCGGGTATTTTCGTTTTAGTGGGATCGCTCGAAATAATCTGCGTGCTGGCTTTGTTACCTTGGCTACGGCAAGTCCACAGTCGGCGCGCTACCCATCAAGAAGTACTGGCCGCCCAAGGCGACCAGTACTGAGTCTATTGTCTTAACCGACCGATCAAAACATCCACTGGGCTGAGCCGTAAATGCTCCGCTCAGGCTGGACTTGGTCAAAGAATGGCTCGCGATAGACTTTGTCGGTCAGGTTGCGAACACCCGCCACCAAACGCAAGGTGCGATCGTTTTGCAATGGGATATCCACGCGCCCACGCAATTCAAATGTGGAGAAGTTTGGATAATCAAGAACCGACGCCGTTGTCTGACCGCTGCCAATCGTTGTTCTATCACGGCTCGACAGCACAGTCCTTCCGAGCACCTCAATACGTCCATCGCTGTTGCCAGGACCAGCAAAATCATAGGCCACGCCATAGTTGAAGCGACTGCCTGCGACTCGGATCACATCATCATCTGCAGGGGCATAAGTTCTTGAGCCATTGCCAAACACCTCCCAAGCACCCTGACGGTAAGCGGCACTCACTTCCCAACCATAGAGGCTCACGTTGCCAATATTTTGGGGCTGCTCAATGGTTGGGCGGGGCTGAACCACCACCGTGGTGATGTAGTCTTTGACCTCGTTATAAAACACAGCAGCTTCAGCACGGAAGTGATCGTTCTCCCACTTGCTACCGAAGTCGACTGATAGTGACCGCTCTGCCTCGAGGTTGGGATTGCCAATGACCTCAACTGGCTGCACGACAACGACGGCAGAACGCTGATAACGCTCAGCCAAGTCGGGCGCTCTAAAGCCTGAGCCGAGATTGACATACCAGTTGTTCTCAGCACTGCGCTCATAAACGACTGCCACATTGCCCGAATAACCGGTCTCCGAGGCGGAGGTATTACTGATCTCATCATCTGTCGAGAAATGATCGAGACGGAAGCCAGTGATGAGTTCAAACCGGGGTGCAATGTCCCAATTGTCTTGGACATAAGCCCCAATTCTGGTTTGCTCAGCATCAACGCGAAGGCGGTTGGTCGGCCCAGGATTGAGCATGGGCGAGACAGGCGCGAATGGGAAGAGTTGCTCACGCGTTTCGACCTCTGGGCCGACTGACGTGTCATAGCCCAAGTCGACACCCACCGTCAGATTGTGTGCACCCAAATCCAAGCGCATTTGTGGGCTGATTTCATAGGTGTTGATTTCATCGTTGGTCACCACACGCACAGACTCGATTCGTGGTGGCGGCGGCGCAAAAAAAGCAGCGGGTGTGGTTCGATCAAACTGACGCTTGATTTGTTGCCAGTAAACGCCGAGGCGAAACTCGGCGATCGTTGATGAAATATCCAGAGACTGATAATCCATACCCACCAGTGAGCGCTGATACAGTGGGAACGTAAAGCGCAACGGTCCCTGACCCACTGGGCCAAATGGGATTGCGCTGTTTTCAACTTCAACGTCTTCATCGCGACTTAAATTCGCAACGAAACTCATTCGGCGTTTCTCATCGAGGTGGAAGTTGACACGGGCAAAGCCGGATGTTTTATCTGTCGCACCCGAGGTGGCTTGTGTGCCATCCGCCAGAGTCGGGTTGTCATTGGTTGAATAGCTTCCACCGAAGACAGCACCGACCTCATCATTCCCCGCATCGATATAAAACCCGGCACGGTTGAGGTCATAAGCGGAATCATGGCTGTATCCGATCGCACCGTTTAGGCCAGGTGCATCACGGCGAGTGGGTTGGCGGGTGATGATATTGACCACGCCGCCAAAAGCATCTGTGCCATATAACACCGCATTGGGGCCTCGCAGCACTTCAATGCGATCAACAGAGAAGGTGTCATAGATACTGATGCTGCCGCCACCATAGCCAGTGCCCTGTCCAGACAAACGAACACCATCTGTTAAGGTCAACACGCGTTGGGCACCCAACCCTCGGATGGAAAAACCTTGTTGCCAAAAGCTCAAGCTTTGGCCAGCTGGGCCCAAACCAACGGCTGGCTCTCGGCTCAGCGCTTGGGTCAGATCAATGGGCACTTGCTCATCCAAGGCTTCTCGCGTAATCGTTTCCACGCCTTGAGGCGTGTCCATCGCCACGCGTTCGCGCCCACGGTCTGCGGTCACGGTGATGGTGTCATCCACCTTCATCTCGTCACTGGCATCTGTTGTGCTCTGTGCCCACAAGCCCCCGGACAGCCAACAAGCGGTGACGATGAGGCCCACCGATACCCTTGAGCGCCTAAGATCTGTCCATTGAACTTTAAGTTTTTCCATGCGGTTGTCTATCCTTACTCTCTTGAGTCGATAAAAAATAAAAGTCAGCCTGCCATTTTACAAGAGCTGAGTAAGCCAAACCGAAACTAGACGATAGTTTCTATCAATGAGGGCGGTTTCAAGGCGCGCTCTTTAAACGGAAAAAAGCCTTTGGTGGCCAATGGCCACAAAGTCGCGTCGTAGTCTCTTCCGATGTGGACCAGCTGACAGGCAGACTCGTCGGCCAAGCTCGACATCGAACTCGCCAAAGGCCCCACCGTTGGCTCTGCCATCACCACCTGATACGCATTGACCGATGATTTGAGTGTTTCCAGCGCATCCACTGTCAAATCCGTGATCACTGGCTCGTCTGGCAAACGGGCCTGATCCACGGCAGCTTGCTTAAAAGTCGCCACCTTCGTTGACGCAAACCCGTCTTTGAACGGGTGCCACCACACGAGTTGCTGACACTGCGGATGATCACGCATGACTTGGGCCATCGCAATGTCTTCACAATGGGCAATGCACACACTGGGGACTGTCATCGCCTCGTCAAGATTTGGCCGAGGCACCAGAGGCTTTGGCGATGGCGCCACCGGCCCATCCAAAGGCACAACATCCTCAGCCAAGCCATGCGGGCGGTATCGTCCTTGGGTGAATCGTTCAATATTCTCAGCAGTGGCTTGGTAGGCCTTCCCTCGCGTTTGGAGCCCAGCCACCCAGCGCCAAGACAATGTGTTTGATGCTGGATCACCATCCAATAAGTGATGAAGAAAGAAATCCGCACCCAAAGACCAAGGTAACTTTAGGGTGAATATCCAAATAGAGGCAAACCACATGCGGGCATGGTTATGCAGATAACCCGTGGTCACCAACTGCCCAGCCCAATCATCAAAACAGTCAATCTGGGTGGTGCCTTGCAGGGCTTGGTGATAACGCGATGCCAACTCAGCGTCATCCGCTAGCCTTTCATGGTCTTGGGCGACCTGTTGGGTATAGTCTGACCAAACACTGGGGCGCATTTGTAACCACCCTTTCCAATAGGTCCGCCAAACGACCTCCTGGACAAACTTTTCACTGGCCTTAAGGCCATGGGCATCCAGCACGGCGCGGAGCACCTCTTCTTCTGTCATGATCCGGTGGCGAAGGTAAGGTGAGAGGCCTGAGACATTCACCACAGTCGGGTCGGCTTGATCATAGTTTCGATGACGCTCATAGTGCTTGCCAGCGAACGGCAGAAAAGCGGCCAAGCGCGCGTCGGCCGCTGCCCGGGTCGGTTCGAAGGATTGAAGACTCAAAGCGTGGGTGTCAACAGCCATTTCGGTAGCGCTCGTATAATAAAACCAGCAGATGTTAACAACCCCATGTGAGGGCCGGAGAAACAGCACATGCAGATGATTAATCCAGCGGTTTGGGACCGCAGCACCGATTGGCAAAACCATTTTCAAAATGCCAACCCTTTCAAGCATGCAGTGATTGAAAACTTTTTCACCGACGAGTTTTGTCAGCGCCTAGTGGCTGAGTTCCCGCCTTTCGATGACCGCTTAGCCATGAACGAAAATGGTGAGGTTGGGCAAAAGTGCACCCATCAAGATTTGCCGCAACTCGGCGGGGTCTGGCGTGAGGTGGATCGGTTTATTCAAACCCCTGAGTTTCTTCACTGGCTATCTCAAACCACAGGCGTCAGCGATCTTTTATATGATCCTCACTACTTTGGCGGTGGAACGCATGAAAACCGACATGGGCAAGAGTTAGACGTCCATGTTGATTTCAATCGCCACCCCATTACTGGCTGGCATCGTCGACTGAATTTGATTATCTATCTCAACGATGAGTGGGACGATGACTGGGGCGGCGCGATTGAATTTCATAAAGACCCCAGAGCCCCTGAGTCAAATGAGGTTCAAGTCGTCAAACCTGCGCTAAACCGCGCGGTTATTTTCGAGACCACTTATTGGTCTTGGCATGGCTTCGAGCGCATTGCGCTACCAGAAGGTGATAATGACAAGCGCTCTCGAAAATCTCTGGCGCCCTATTTCTACACCAAAACGCGACCGCCCGCCGAACTGACGCCTCCTCATTCCACGATTTACGTTGAAAGACAATTGCCCCCGCACATTCAGCCAGGTATCACGCTGAGCGAGGAAGACCACGCGACCATCGTTCGTCTATTGGCTAGAAGAGACCAGCATCTCAAAAGACTCTATGACAATATCCTAGATTTGGGTGGCCAGTTAGAGAATGCACAAAGCGGAGAAGCCCTGACCTTGAATCGGCGCATTCGGGCAATGGTGGGACGGTTGCTGACCCGTCTAAGGCTTCGAAGGCCTCGATGAAGCTCGACCAAACCCTCACCACACTACCCGATCTCTTCTATGCCCCGGCCACCCCCACTGCGGTGGCCTCACCTTCTTGGGTGATGTTCAACAAAGACTTCGCCGAGGCTTGCCAACTCGATAAGGCATGGCAAAGCCCCGAGGGTTTGGCAATTCTATCTGGCCAGCGCACGCTGGCATCACCACCACCCATAGCGCTCGCCTACAGTGGACACCAATTTGGGCATTGGGTCCCCCTGCTGGGGGATGGTCGCGCCTTGTTACTTGGCCAACACAAGGACCCACAAGGTGAGTGGTGGGACATTCAGCTGAAAGGCGCCGGACCAACCCCTTTTTCTCGCAATGGCGATGGCCGCTCATCGATCGGGCCTGTGGTTCGAGAGTACTTAGCCAGTGAAGCAATGGCCACTTTAGGCATCCCAACCACCCGCGCTTTGGCCGCCATCTCGACTGGTGAGTCCGTGCAAAGAACAACGGCAGAGCCAGGGGGCATTTTGGTGCGCATGGCCCGAAGCCACATCCGCATTGGGACATTTGAATGGGTGGCTCGCCAAGGACACACTGAGGCGACACAAGCACTACTGGATTATCTGATTGCGCACCATCACTTACCGATCGACGAAGACAATCAAGCCTTGGCGTTCTATCACTGGGTCATTCATCAAACCGCCCATTTGATCGCACAATGGATGTCTGTTGGCTTTATTCATGGGGTGATGAACACGGATAACTGCAGCATCCTCGCTGACACTATCGACTACGGGCCTTTTGGTTTTTTGGATGCGTTTATTCCTGACCAGGTCTACAGCAGCATTGATCAAGGTGGTCGCTATGCCTACCAACAGCAACCCGCCATCGCCACCTGGAATTTGGCACGTCTGGCCGAGTGTTTGCTCCCGCTTATCCATGAGGATCTTGATCAGGCAAGAACGCAGGCGCAAGATGCTCTTGCTGACTTTCCAAAGCTTTTCCAGTCAACTTTTCAAAAAAGAATGACGGATAAAGTCGGGCTCGACCCGAATCAGCCACGGCATGTCGAAACAGCCATGGCTTATCTTGATGTCATGGCAGCCAATGATGCCGATATGACACTTGCCTTCAGACGACTGGGGCTTGTGCAAGGCGCTAGAGATCTTAATGACGAACAGCTTCGGGTGTTATTCGATGATCCCCAAGCGGTTGATCAATGGCTGGCTCAGTGGCGCCAATGTCTTGACACATTAGGAGAAGAGGATGCGCATCGAAAAGCGCGAATGGACTCGGTCAATCCTGCGTTTATTTTAAGAAACCACTTAGCGCAAGAGGCTGTGGACCGTGCGATTGATGCTCTGGACTTTTCGGTGATGCATAAACTCAATGGCCTTTTAAGTCGGCCTTTTGATGAGCAACCTGAGCACCAACAGTGGGCCGGCCCACCGCACCCAAGTCAACGGGTACTCACCACCTTTTGTGGCACCTAAACCAAACGCCCTAGTCGAATAAACTCGCTTGCCGTTTATCAATGGTCGTTTTCTTCTTCCGGCGTGTTGGACGGCGTCGACTACCCAACGCTTGAAAAATCGCTTTCGACTCATCTCGAAAACCGGCTTGATGACGAAACGCTTTCATGCGCTCTCGCGCCAGCCGTTGAGCTAACTGGTGGTCGACAATGGGAGAGGTATAGGTGCCCTGCTTCAGCTCAGGGACCCATTGATTGATAAAGTGATGGTCAGGGTCTTGGTCTTGTGCTTGTTTGACAGGGTTGTAGATACGTGTGGCATTAATGCCTGTCGTGCCTGATTGCATTTGAATTTGATTGTAGTGAATCCCAGGCTCGTAGTCGGTGAACATTCTTGCCAGATACAGCGCCGTTTCTTTCCAATGAAGCCAGAGATGATAGGAGGCAAAACTGGTGACCATGGCGCGCATTCGAAAGGTCAACCAACCCGTCTCAATCAAAGACCGCATGCAAGCATCAATGAGTGGATAGCCTGTTTGTCCTGTTTTCCATGCATCAAAAAAGGCCTCATTGAAATCGTTTTCGCGCATCCCATCAAAGCCACGGTGCATGTTTTCATACTCAAGCCTCGGTTGCTGCTCAAGCTTTTGAATAAAGTGGCAGTGCCAATGCAAGCGTTTTTCAAATTGGGCTAGGGACTGGCGCCATCGGGTTTGGCCTGCCTCTCGCGCCTTTTCTTGGCGCGCCCATGTGGTTTGGACAATCTGTCGCAAGCTTAAACTGCCATAAGCAATGTGCGCGCTCAGCCTTGACGCGGCAGTGGGTGCAGAGTTCGGTGAGGATATCCCGCCACGATATCGAAAGCCTCGGTCAGTTAAAAAACCAGTCAATACAGACTCACCTGCCCTGAGTCCGCCGGGCTGGCGAAGCGGTGTTGGCGTTTGGTCAAAACAAGGCGCCTCGCGAAATGGGTCACTCACGCCATGGGGAAGTTCAGGGCACTGCACCCGATCGGGGACCGAGTACCTCGGCTTTTTCATAAAAGTGGTCCACTGGCTTGCCCACCGGTCGCGATTGGTTAAGCCTCGCACGACACCAAATTGTGGATACTCATGAAAGGCCACACCTTGGGTCGTTGCCCACTGACGCACACGTCGGTCTCGCTGGAACGTCCAGTCATTCCCCGTTTCTTCATGCGCATGAATAACGACCGCCCCAAACCTTTGCCGAAGGGATTCAAAAGTAGCCACCGCATCGCCCCTCGCCACAGCCAATCCGCCGCCAAGCTTTTTTAGTGCCCGATCCAAATCAATTAGACACTCACCAATAAAATCTTGGTGTCGAAGACTAGTGTCAGGCTGCTGCCAGTAGGCTGGTTCGACAATATACAGAGGCCAAACAGGCCCGGCTTGGGTAGCGTGCCACAAAGGCGCATGGTCAGCGACACGCAAATCACGCTTAAACCACACCACATGAACCGTTTGGTTTGAGCTATGCGCCATGACGTTTACCGGGGCTACGGTGGCGACGACAACGTTCAGAGCAATACTTCACCTCATCCCAACAACTCTTCCATTTGCGGCGCCAAGTAAACGGCCGCTCACACACCACACAGGTTTTCTGAGGCAAGTCGCCTTTCTTTATAGCCATGGCGCCAAGGTGGTATCTAAGTAGTCAATCAATTCATCCACGCTATTGCGAGAATGGCGAGTCAATTGAAAAACATGCTCGGGTTGGTTTTGGCGATCAAGCCAGATACCCGCCTCGGGCGGTGAGGGTCGTTTATCCGCCAACCACACAACGGTGTCAGCCCCTTGGCTGGGTGTGCGAAGAATGCCTTTCAATGTTTTTTGAAAAGTGGGCAGTGAGGTTTGGACACCTTGGGTATCGACCCACCCAGGGTGCATGACATACATGCTGGGTCCTCTCAGATGGGCTTTGTTCCAATGATGTGTCCACGCCACCATGGCACGTTTGTGTTGTGCGTATAAAGACACGCCATCGTACTCGTCGATGGATGGCTCTGTCATCGGCAGCAAACGAAGGGGCGTGCCATACATGCCACCAGAACTGACATTGATAATGACCGCATCTTGGCGCAACCGCCTTTGCTCAGTCAGTGTCTTGGTCAATAACACCGGGCCCAAAAGATTCGTGGCCAAGGCCGTCTCAAAACCTTCCACGGTTTCTTGATAGTGATGGGGCAACATACCAACATTGTTCACCAAGACAGACAGGCGATTGTCATCGCCCTCTGGCCACTGATCAACCAAAGCACGAATCTCGTTGAGTGAAGACAAATCGCATACCTGCGTTTCAAAGGTCTCTGGATCAGTGGCAAGCGCCTTTGCCTCATTTAGTTTTGTCTCTGATCTGGCCACCGCCCAAACGGTCGCCCCGCGGGCGTTGGCTTCCAATGCGATGGCTTTCCCAATGCCACCACTGGCGCCAGTCACCAACCAAATTTGATTAGTGAAATCTGATTCCAAGGGTTCAAAGTCTTTCTCAGCCTGCCGATACCCCAAGACACTGAAGGCGCGGGCGAAACGACCATAGAACAGTAAGCCAGCCAATTTTTTCAACATAGTGAATCCATTATGAGCCCGTTCAGTCACGGCAATGTCAAAAATAGCCTCGGGGGTGAGATAATAAAGGCATGGCTAAGTGGTCAAAATATCATCGCGTGCACGGTGGCTTTGAATCGGCGCGCACCCTAGCAAAGCAGCCTCATGGGCATAGCTTTGAAGTCAGCGCCAT
>JALQZL010000220.1 GCA_023258355.1 Wenzhouxiangellaceae bacterium
CAGCTTTTGCCAAGGTATCGACACCTTTCAAAATGCGGTTACGAGCGTCTTCTGAAAAACGTACGTCTTTAGCACTCATGGTTGTTGTCCTTTCAATTTAATACGTGTTTAATTCGGTCAATCATTCAAGCTTTGAGCTCGACAATTACTCGATGATGGCCATGATGTCGTCTTCACGCATCACCAGCAGTTCATCACCGTCGACTTTGACTTCAGTGCCAGCGTATTTACCGAACAAAACGGTATCGCCAACTTTGACGTCCAGCGCTTTTTGATCGCCGTTTTCTAAGATCTTGCCATTGCCTACAGCCAGTACCTCGCCTCGAATTGGCTTTTCAGTGGCGCTGTCTGGAATAACAATGCCGCCGGGACTGGTGCGCTCTTCTTCAACGCGCTTAACGATGACGCGGTCATGTAAAGGACGCAATTTCATGGGTTATTTCTCCCTTTCCACTAGTCTAGATTGGTTAATTTGACACCCAGCGAGCCTGTCGCCGAATGCTTCAATACTCAAAGGTTTGGTGTATGGGGATCTGGCCCCACGACCACAAACCTTTATACGCCCCCTCAAAATGGTGACCAAGACAGCCATTTTCAAGGGCATGTCGCAAACTTTCGAAGAAATTGATGCCGGCAAGCTAGAATAAGGGGCTATGGCGACTGAGACAGCAATGTACATGGCGTGGACGACCTGCCAAGACCTTGACGCAGGCAGAACCCTGGCACAGGCCTTGGTGCGGGCGCATTTGGCGGTGTGCGTGAACATCGGCCCGCCCTCGGTGTCTATCTATCCGTGGCAAGGCGAGGTGGCTGAAACCGCTGAGGTGGTCTTAACCATGAAAACCTCCCAAGCCAATCTGACGGCGCTGAAGGCCTTTTTGGAGACCCATCACCCCTATGATGTGCCTGAGTTTGTTGCGGTGCCGATTGTTGACGGTCTGCCTGCCTATCTTGACTGGGCAAGTGGCTATTTGGAGAAGAACGAGTGCACATAAATCAGCCGTATGATCAGCATCCAGCGATGAGCTCACGCCTTTTGGCGCCGCTTTTGGGTGGTGTCTTTTGGCTGGCCATGGTGCTCATGAGCCCGTCTGCCTGGGCGCAAATATCGCCTGAGGATTTGTTGCCGGTGGAGGAGGCTTTTTCCTTGGAGGCGACCCGCGAGGCCGATGAGATCAGACTGGTATGGACCATTGCGCCTGGCTACTACCTTTACCGGCATGCCTTCAAAGTCAGCTCAGCGTCTGTGGTTTTGGGCGAGCCACAACTGCCTCGTGGGAAAGTCACCTCCGATGAGTTTTTCGGTGAGACCGAAACCTATCGCCAGTCGGTTGAGATGCGCTTGCCCCTTATTGAGAATACTGGTGGGCCGATCGAGCTTCAGGTCACCTCCCAAGGCTGTGCCGACTTGGGCGTATGTTATCCGCCCCACCGTCAGTCGCTCAGTCTCGAAGCCAAAGTCCCAGCCTCTACCGAAGCCCTGTGGCCCAATCAGCTCAATACCGACTCGGCCTCACTGTCGGCGCTGGGTTTGGTGGATGCCGGGGCATTGCCGGCAACAGAAGCCTTCGGAGTCGAGGCCATTGCCACTGGCCCAAGCGAGGTGCTGGTGCGTTTTCGCTCAGCATCCGAATACTATGTTTACCGCGATAGCCTTGGATTTTCATGGGCCTCTGACCAAGCCCGCGTGGTTGGTTTTGAAGCCCCCAGTGGGGTA
>JALQZL010000221.1 GCA_023258355.1 Wenzhouxiangellaceae bacterium
CTGGCCGAGCTCGTTGGATCACCGCTTCAATATCAGCGCCGACGGTGGGGCTGGCTTGGCTACATGGGTGAACCAAGAGTTCATAACCGAAACGCTGGCAGACCCTTAGCACGCCAGTCTGTAGTCGGATGATATAGCCTGCCGATGGGAGACCATAATTGCTCGGATCTTCATAAATAAGGCAAATTAAGTGGGCGCGTGCACTGGCCAAATCACGGGCTGACTGGTTGGGGTAGTAGCCCAGGGTGTCAATGGCTTGCTGGACGCGTGCACGGGTCTCCTCTCGAACACCCGCTTCGCGATTGACCACGCGAGAAACGGTCTTGATGGATACGCCGGCTAGACGCGCGACGTCAGTAATTGTTGCTTTTTCTGCCATGATCGTCTGTTTCTATAAAGATTTCTGGCTATCTAAGCCTTGGGCAATCTGCATGTCATTCAGCCATTTCAGCGGTGCGCCAAGATTCTAGTGACCTCCAAACTATCCATAATTTAGCCACAGTTAAGTAAGGGGTCAATGGCTAAGACCTACCTGCGTCACGACTGAGGAGTTGACTGCCCAACTCTTCTAATGTTTTATTTCGGGTTTCCGGTACATATTTCCACGTCAGCACCAATCCAATGAGTGCAAACAGGCCATACAGGGCAAAAGTCAGTGCTGTGCCCAATGTCGACAGTTGCCATGGAAAAAGTAGCTGGACGCAGAAACTCACTGTGGAATTGATGAAGCCCGCCACAGAGACCGCGATTCCTCTGACATGTAACGGAAACAATTCTGAAAGCATGACCCACATGATTGGGCCTAAAGAGATCGCAAAGCTGGCAACAAATCCTAGAATCGCAACCAGAATGAGGCCAGCATTTGCCTGAATCGTCGCTTTGACTAATTCGCCTTTCCACTGCAAAGCTTGCGATTGACCGATGCTGGCTGCCAGCGCATCGTTGAGTGCAATCTCACTCTCAAATACTTGGCCATTCATTGGCATCAGCAAGTCAACGACGTCTGAGGGTAAGCCTGCATTGAGCAAAGCAGTTGTGGAGATTTGGTAGCTTGCCGACCCAAAGCCATAGGCCAGCAGGCCCATGCTCAACACAATGCCAACCAGTCCACCCAATAACAGTGGCCGGCGTCCCAATCGATCGATCAACAGCATGGCCAGCACGGTGAAAGTGAGATTGACCATGCCCACCAAGACGGCCTGCAAAAAGGCCGCATCTTGTCCGATGCCAGACTGCTCAAAGATCATGGGGGCATAGAAAAAGACAGCATTGATCCCAGTGATTTGTTGGAGCACTGCCAGTCCGATACCCAGCGCAAGACACCACCTGAGCCCAGGCCCGAAAAGGTCTGCCAAGGGCAGGGCCTTTTTGGCGGGGCCACTTTGTAGGCCTTCTTTGATGGCGGCAATCTGCTCATGGCAGTGCTGAGAATGGAAGAGTCGGCTCAGCACAGCGAATGCTTCGGACTCTCGGCTTTTCATGACCAACCACCGTGGACTTTGAGGCACAAAAGCGAGCGCGACAAGGAAAAGAAGGGCTGGCAGAACTTCAATCGCAAGCATCCACCGCCAAACATTGTCTTGGGTGAATTCCCAGATGAAAGGTTCCAAAGAGGGCGTGTTGGCAAGTTGCAACAGAAAATAGTTACTGAAAAACGCCGCCGAGATGCCGATGACAATATTTAGCTGATTAAGACTG
>JALQZL010000222.1 GCA_023258355.1 Wenzhouxiangellaceae bacterium
GCCCATTTTCTGCCCCGCTTTCTCAGACTCATCGGCTGGATTTGGGCTGGTTAAACATCAGGTTGAGAATCCAGGCCGTTACATGTCGATTGACTCGGTGGCGGATTTTAGGGAGCTGACACAACTCAAGATTCATGCGGGCACCACCGGTCTTTTGATGATCGGCGGCGGTGTGCCGAAGAATTTCGTGCAAGATACAGTGGTGTGTGCTGAGATTTTAGGGCACGAAGATGTGGAGGTTCATAAGTACGCCATCCAAATCACCGTGGCCGACGTTCGAGACGGGGCGTGTTCTTCTTCGACGCTGCAAGAAGCCGCCAGCTGGGGCAAGGTCACCACTGCCTATGAGCAGATGGTGTACGCGGAAGCCACCAGCGTGATGCCACTTTTGGCCTCCGCTGCTTGGCACGATGGCGCATGGAAAAACCGTCGTCATTGGGCATTGGCCAAGCAATTTCAGGCCTCGAAATGACGCAGACTGAGCTGTCCTTCCTCACACCAGAGGCCGGTTTCTTGGGGCTAGGCCCTGAGGCCCAGATCGCCAGTCCTGAGACAGCATCGGCTTGGGTGATTCCCTTTGGTCTGGAAGCCTCTGTGAGTTATGGTGGCGGCACAGCGCTCGGCCCAGAGGCCATTATTGCCGCCTCGCATCAAGTCGAGTTGTTTGATGAATCGTTTTGGTGTGAGCCGTACCGCCAATATGGTGTGGCCACCCTCTCACCGATTCACCCCAAGCCATCATTGGAGCTGGCGCTGGAGCAAGTCGTCAAGCAAGCCCTACAAGCGAACAAATTTCCGATGGTCTTAGGGGGTGAGCATGCGCTGACCCCGGGGCGCATCTCACTGGGGTTAGAAGGCACCACCCGCTCACCGGCTTCAAGGCCAGAGATCACTTCTCGCCAGGCACCTCGAGTGATGCCCAACTCAACCATTCTTCGTTGCAGGGTCATGGCTTCGTCGATCACCATCACATAAGGCTGACCATCGAGCTCAGCCACGGAAATGGCTGGGATAGCCAAAACATTCGGATAGGATTCCACCAACAGATCAACCCTCGCGAGATATCCAGGACGAATTGCACCTGCGCCCGCCTTCATCAGCTCAATTTCAACGGTGATTAATCGAGAGACTGAATCTGCTGCCGGGAAAATGCGTCGGATCTCTCCGTCAATGGTGGTCGTCCGGTCGACCGCATCAATCCCCACTGCCACCACTTGCCCTACCTGAAGTTGACCCACGTCGAGCTCTGAGACACCCAAACGCACCACCAGACTGGATAAATCTGCAATCGAAAACAACACGCCCTGCCGAGAGATGGCCTCGCCGGGTTCGATCATCCGATCGACGACGGTACCCTCAACAGTGGCTGTGACTTCTCCAAAATCCACTCGAGTTTGCCATAACTCCACATCGGATTCTGCGACAGCCAGCTCAGCACGCGCGCTCTCATAACTGGCCACATCGATGTAATTTCTTTCTTTCAACTGTTCAAAGCGATCGAAATTGGCTTGGCGTTCCAGCAATCTCGCTTTGGCGCGGGCCAGCTCCGCGCGTTGTTCTCTGACATCGATGCGCGCCAAAACCTGATCTTGACGGACCACATCACCCTCTTCAACCAAGACCTCTGTCACTACGCCATCCGTGCGGGCTGCCAGCTCAACCACGCGTAACGCCTCCACAGGATTGGACAAGG
>JALQZL010000223.1 GCA_023258355.1 Wenzhouxiangellaceae bacterium
TGTCTGGGCGGCCAGACATCGCGTCCATCATCGCCATGTGGATGATGTTGACCATGACCCGCACTCGATCAAGCAGGGTTTTTGGCATGCGCACATGGGCTGGATGCTCAGACATTGGAAAACCAGTGAGGTGGATTTTAGCCAGGTCAAAGACTTGGAAAAAGACCCGATTGTGATGTGGCAACACCGTCATTACTGGACTTTGGTTTGGGCTTTCAATCTCGCCATTCCCGTGGGTCTCGGCTGGCTGGCTGGCGATGTCTTGGGCATGGTGTTGTTGGCCAGTGCGTTTCGTCTGGCGTTTTCTCAGCACTGCACGTTCTTCATTAACTCCTTGGCCCACACCTGGGGCAGGCGGACTTACAGCGATGAGGATTCCTCGCGGGACAATGGCGTGATCGCCCTGCTCACCTGGGGTGAGGGGTATCACAATTATCATCACACTTTCCAAGCTGATTATCGTAACGGCCTTAGATGGTGGCAGTTTGATCCAGGTAAGTGGTTAATCGCCGTGGCCAGTTGGTTGGGCCTTGCCCATGGTTTGAAGCGGACGCCGAAATTTAAGATTTTGCGTGCCCGACTACAAATGCAGTTTAAAGCCCTGGAAGCACGGATGGCGGTGGCCGATCAGGCCTCCCCGTGGCGAGCGACGGTGGAGGCTGAGTATCAGCAGTTCAAAGACACGGTGGCTCAGTGGCAAGCCGTGCAAGCCGAGCGGGTGCAGGCAGGGGCTGATGCCTTGAGAGACCGGTGGCAAAAAACCCAATTTAGAACGCGCTACAAAGAGCTTGAGTACAGGATGAAGATGCAAGCGCAGCGATTGCAAAGCTTGCAACGCATGACCAACCAAGCCATCTAATCTTCAAACATGCGTGACTGGATTTTTTGGCTAGGCTTGGGTGTGTTGTTGCCCCAAGCGCTTTGGACCCGTCGGACCACCCCACGATTTAAGTCTCCACGAGGAGACACCCAAGCACTGGCCGAGCCCGATTCGGCCAGCTTGAATACCGTATCCACCGATGACACGCCCCTCGTCTTGGTCGGGTTAGGAGACTCCATCATCGCAGGGGTCGGTGCCGATCTTCAAACGCAGGCTTTGGTGGCCCAATCGGCGGACGTGCTCGCCAAGGCCATTGGCCGATCAGTGGCTTGGCAAGCCCATGGCAAGATCGGTGCCGATGCGCGTGGCATTGCCGCTCGAGCGGCGCAATTGGCCTGGCCAGAGAAGGTGGATGTCGTGCTGATCTCCACGGGGGTGAATGACTTATTGGGGCTGGCCACTGTGCGCGATTGGCAGCATCGGATTGAGGCCTTGGTGGCGGTGGTTCAGCAACACGCCCCAGATGCGTGGATTGTCTTTGCTGGTCTCCCGCCACTGCAGATATTCCCCGCACTGCCATGGCCCCTCAATCAGTTATTTGGACTGCGGGCGGATCACTTTGACGAGATCCTCCATAAGACGGTGGCCCCTTTTGAGCGGGTGTTCACTGTCCCCATTCGGCCAGAGGTCGCCCCTGAGGGTATGGCCGCAGATGGCTTTCATCCGGGCATCTTAGGCTATCAAGCGTTGAGTCGTCTGGTTGGCGAGGCGCTGTCGCCGAAATTCACGACACCAAATTACCACGACACCTAATTACTCAGGGTAGCTTGAAAAAATCACGGGCG
>JALQZL010000224.1 GCA_023258355.1 Wenzhouxiangellaceae bacterium
AGCCATGACGCCATCACCTGAGGCAATGTCTAGGGTGCGTCCTAGGTTAACCAGTTGGGTGAGAGCATGGGCTGTTGCTTCCCATGTGCGCCCGGGTGAGTAATGCCGCTCCATGTCGCCAGCGACCGAATCGGCCCAATTCTTGCCATTGGTGCGTTCTGCCAGCACGCCAGCGAGACGCTCGGCATCGGCATCAATCAAGGCATCATCTAAGCTTGCTTGGAATGTCTGCCAAATGCGTAGCACGTCAGGTTCCTGGTCCTCTTCCGCGAGGCGATAGTACACAGACACTCCGGCTCGACGATCGACAACCATGCCCATGGCACGCAAGCGAGCCAAGTGGGTCGAGACACGCGGCTGAGCCAAGTGAGTCACCATCGACAGTTCCGCGACCGTGAGCTCCTCTTTTTCTAGAAGAGACAACAATCGGATTCGAGTGGCGTCACCCAGTAAGCCACAGTATCGGTTGATTAGCTCGAGGTCGATGACCTTTATCCTTCTATCGCGATTAAGCGATATATTATACGGAACTTGTTAGGGCTGTGTGATATTCGAAGCAGGGCGGCGGCTTAGAAGCGATCTTTTAGTGTGCGCAGGGTGGCAAATACTTCGCTGGCGGTTGAGCCACAGTGGGCGTCCGCCCGACGTGCAGCAGCGATTACCTCGGGTGTGCGTGTCCTCAAGAAAGGGTTCAGCTCTTTTTCTTGAGCCAGCGTAACGGGCAGGGTGGGGAGATTGTCTCGGCGCAACTCCAAGATCTGTGATTCCAGTGCCATCAATTTGGCGTTGCCTGGCTCTAGGCTACGCGCAAACGCCACATTCGCTTGCGTGTATTCATGGCCACAGTAGACAAGTGCGGCTCCATTGAGTTTGGCAATGGCATCCAAAGATGACTGCATCTGGGCAGCAGTCCCTTCAAAGAGGCGACCACAACCCATGGAAAACAAGGTGTCGCCCGCAAAAATCATGGTGTCATTGAAGTAGACAATGTGTGAGCGAGTGTGTCCTGGTGTCTCTAAGACATCAAAGCTGAGCGCCAGAGGTTCAAGTTGAACGGTGTCTCCTTGACGAAGGGGATGAGATACCCTGTCGATCCTGTCATCATGCGGACCATAGACTGGGACAGCATGGTCTTGGATCAAAGGCGCGACGCCGGCGATATGATCATTGTGATGGTGAGTGAGCAAAATGGCGATCATTTCAAGTGACCGTTCCGAGAGTGCGCGACGGGCAACCTTCTCACACCCAGGATCCACCAAGACGGCACGCTGACCATCATGGATGAGCCAAATGTAGTTGGACTCTAGTGCTGGTATCGGTTCCACCCGTATTGTCATCCAAAATCCTTCTGGTATCCTGTTTGTCATCAAGTCATGTTTGGGTTGGGTTCATTCTAACGTGTCTCATTCGATCGCTGATTTTTCTGTCTGGCAAGTGAGAGAGAGCCAAATGCTCAATGAGCATGCCGTGGTGGTGCCAGCACTCAATCAGGTCCCTTGGTTTGTTGAGTTGGCGCCCATCACCTCGCCTGCGCCAGAGCTAAGAACCACGAGCATCAGACAGCGTGTGTTGTTTGATGAGACACAGATCAGGTGGCCACTTCGCGCTTCAGCCCATGCTTTGCCTTTCGACGAGGGAAGCGTGCCTGCATTGATGATTCGTT
>JALQZL010000225.1 GCA_023258355.1 Wenzhouxiangellaceae bacterium
GCCAACTGTTATATACAAAATCTCTAACTTCTTCAGCTTTCAATACTTGTTGTTGTGGCTGTGGATTCAAACCAGGTCCAAAAGGTAGGTCAGGGTCGGAGATTCGGGGTCTTTGGTAGTTTAGGGTGGTACGGTTTAGGGTGGAGGACCTCGGTAAAGCGACTTTGAGCGTGGTCCGTCTCGTCACCATAGTCAGCGTGCAGGCGCTACCAGCAGCCGTTCCCAGGACCTTTCAGGAATGATGTTTGGTGGATATACGATCGGTGTAAACCAAAAGCCAAGTTGCAAAACAATGGGCACGATCTGGCCGATATCACGCATAAAGACGTTCAATACCCCCACGAACAAGCCCAGTCCAATTGCAAAGCCAGCCACTAGCAATAACAGCAATGGCACCAGCAACATGCTCATCGATAAGCTGTGACCTACGATCGCGTAAACAGCAACGGTTGCCAGCATCAACCCTAGGCTGTCTACCAGACAAGTCCCTGAGAGAACTGCCGGTAGCACAGTGCGCGGAAAGGCCGCTTTTTTTATCAGATTGCCGTGACTAATAAAAAGAGTGAGAGCCCGAGACACAATTTGATTGAACAGGTTCCAGCACAGGAGGCCTGCCGTGAGATATACAGCAAACGCGTACTCACCTTCTACGCCGCCAATGCGTGCTTGTAACACTTTGGACAGCACCACAGCATAAATAGCGACCATGGCGAGTGGGTTGAGAATGGTCCAAAGCCCGCCTAGGATGCTGCGACTAAATCGCACCCGAAAATCGTTGACGATGGATGTCAAAACAAAAAATCGGAAACGCCAAAGTGCCGCTAGCATAAGGACATCCCCACTTTTGTAGCGGCTAGCATGTTCCGATTGATGGCAGAGCATGGACTCCCAAGAAAGCACCTGCTTACCGGCCCGAAGTGGCTCCAATAGTAAGCCTCATTGGCGTGGCCCCGGGGGCGAGGCCTCGATAGGGCTCGCGTTACGCTAGACAAAGCGTACACGTAATGCCTACCGATCCGATAAAGCAAGGCTGTACTCAGGGCAGCCAAGGTGCAAGTGGCCTCAGTCGTCGAGGAAGCTGCGCAAATAGTCCGACCGCGTGGGGTGGCGTAGCTTTCTAAGCGCTTTGGCTTCAATTTGGCGAATCCGCTCACGCGTCACGTCAAACTGCTTGCCCACCTCTTCTAGGGTGTGATCGGTATTCATATCAATACCAAAGCGCATGCGCAGCACTTTCGCTTCGCGTGCTGTCAGGCCCGCTAAAACGTCCTTAGTCGCTTCCATCAGACCTTCCTCCGTCGCCGAGTCAACCGGACTGGCAATGGTGGTGTCTTCAATGAAGTCGCCCAGATGCGAATCTTCATCATCGCCAATCGGCGTCTCCATGGAGATGGGCTCTTTGGCAATCTTCAATACCTTTCGGACTTTGTCTTCGGGCATGTCCATGCGCTCGCCCAGCTCCTCGGGCGTGGGTTCTCGGCCCATCTCCTGAAGCATCTGGCGCGAGATACGGTTGAGTTTATTAATGGTCTCAATCATATGCACCGGAATACGGATGGTGCGCGCTTGGTCAGCGATGGAGCGCGTAATCGCTTGGCGAATCCACCAGGTTGCGTAGGTCGAGAACTTGTAGCCGCGGCGATATTCAAACTTA
>JALQZL010000226.1:0-271 GCA_023258355.1 Wenzhouxiangellaceae bacterium
CGATTTAACTTCAAAGGAGCTGAGCAGCAAAAGCAAGTGGGTCAACTCTCCGGTGGTGAACGAAACCGCTTGCACTTGGCCAAGGTCCTAAAAAGTGGGGGGAATGTCTTAATGCTGGATGAGCCCACCAATGACCTGGATGTGGAAACCCTGCGGGCATTAGAAGAGGGGCTCTTGGCCTTCCCCGGTTGTGTGCTGGTCATTTCTCACGACCGGTGGTTCCTAGATCGAATCGCGACGCATGTCTTAGCGTTTGAAGGCAATTCTCATG
>JALQZL010000226.1:281-1651 GCA_023258355.1 Wenzhouxiangellaceae bacterium
TCCACCAGTAAGTCCATTGACTGACGAGAGAGCATGGTCAAATCGATGTCTGCCAACAGACCCACGGCATGAGCGAGTTGGAGCGCGGTTTGTAAAGGCCTCAGAGGAATTCGAACAGACCAACACCGATGTCCTCTGAAATGGGCAATCCGTTCGATCATGCTCGGATACGACAGTATTTCATCACCCTGCAAATACCAAGTGCCTGATGCCTTGGGTTGACCCTGACAAACACGCACCAAGTCAGCGACCATCAATGCAGCCACATCATCGACGTGGACTGGTGCCCGACGCCCTGCCCCCACAATGGGTATGACCCTCAAGCGTCGAATCAACTGATCCAGACGATTAACATTCTGATCTCCGCGACCGTAGAGCAAGGTGGTCTTAAACAACTGCAATCGAATGTCATGGCTTTGGCAGTGTTGGACCAGTGCTCGCTCGCAAGATACGATCGATTGCATTTGTGCACGCTCTTTGGCGCTGGCTGATTCGGCTTTGAACGCAGTGCTGGCCGAGCTTAGGGCCCAGATGGCCTTCGGTTGTTGGGCCGATGAATGTTGGAGACCACGCAGCAACAGGTTGATCGGCCCTGCGCTCACCCAAAACGTGGCGCTGGGCAAAGTGACCTCACCGCTCAAATCACAGCGATGCCATTGGATCGCGGCATGGCTAGCGGATGGCGCAGGGCATTTGTGACGACTGATGGCATGCACTTGACCTTGGTGTAACTCTGGGTCCCCAGTGAGTCGCTCGATCACGGCCCGACCCACACCCTGCGTGGCACCCAGTATTAAGATCGATGGATCCACGAACGTGTTGTTCCGATCATCGCCGTTGCTGCCACCACAAGATCGGCGTCAATGCCCAACGGTGTAGCTGGATCCCAAGCCACCACAGTGGCCTGGACCAAGCAGGCCAAGAATCTTGGCAGTGCTTGTTTAAGTACAGCCACAACCCATCGTGCTTGTCTCTCATCACAGCCAAGGGCCGATGGTGGGAGGAGATACCGCCTGCATGCGAAATAGCAACATCTGGTAGTAATCGAATGCGATAGCCTGCCTGGTGGATGCGAGCCATGAGATCCAAGTCCTCAAAATGCATGGGATAGTCCGCATCAAACCCGCCCAACGAATGAAAGACCGATGTACGAACCAGCATGCAAGCGCCCGATACGGCTTCAACCTCAACAGGCTCAGTAGGCGGTGCTTGATCAATTAAATCAACCCCAGCCCCCGGATAGCGCCCAGAAAGCTCTTTTAAGATACGCTCAGGATCGGGCAGACGACGGCGACTTCCTCTTTGCTCACCCCCATCCAAATTGAAGACCCGACCCGATACCATGGCTGCTTCATCGTGGGCTTCGAGCT
>JALQZL010000227.1 GCA_023258355.1 Wenzhouxiangellaceae bacterium
GGTGCTGTGTCCATTAGCGTCATCATGGTGGTGGGTCTGCTGCTTCTCATCGGGGTTAGGGGATTGGGTCATTTTTGGCAACCAGCGCTAGTGGAGACCACAGTGACCCTTCCCGATGCCAGTGAGAGGGTTATCTTGGGGACCGTTAGAACCATAGAGACGGTGTCTGCTCAGGCTGTTCGAGAATCTGGTGTGACGGTTCCACCAGAGCAAAATTTTGTGGAGCGATATCTGTTTAAACTGGGCAACAGGGATCTGACCGGCCAAGATTTTGAGTGGTTCATCGCCGATCACCTGTCAGACTTCCGATATCCCAACAACGCAATTCAGCTTCAACGAAGAGAGTGGGGCGACTTTTTTGGCTACTTAGAGGCTGTGACTGAAAATGGCCAGATTGTGGCCGATGGTGAGAAGGCTTTTGAAGTGCTCTCTGTGCGTCTTGCGCGTGCCAATGAGATCATGCGAGAGATTCATGAGATTGAGCGCTATCAAATTGGTGAAATCAACAAAGCAATTGAGCAACAGCGCCTAGAGCGTCGCCGCATTGAGTTATCGTCTGACCTGACAGAGTCACAGAAGACTATCCGCTATGCCGAAATCGAGGAGATGGTAGAGGCGCTCAATGCGGATTATCAAGTCTTGTTTGAATCACTGAAAGAAGTCCGAAAGCGGTCTGAACGTGATGCGCTGGTGGCCACCACTTCAAGTGGTCGCCGGGTCACCATACCCTTAGCCAATGTGGTTCGTGCTACTCGAGCAAACACCATGGGGGCGTCTGATAAGTTTGCCGAGTATGGTTCACGGCTTTGGGAATTCCTGAGCGAGTACCCGAGGGAGGCAAATACCGAGGGTGGTATCTTGCCTGCCATTTTTGGAACGGTCATGATGGTGATCATTATGTCAATTGTGGTCACTCCATTTGGGGTCTTGGCTGCGATCTATCTGCGCGAGTATGCACATCAGGGACCAATCACTCGGATGGTTCGGATTTCAGTAAACAACTTGGCAGGCGTCCCTTCCATCGTTTTTGGCGTGTTTGGTCTTGGATTTTTTGTCTATTTCTTAGGGGGTAATATAGATCGTTGGTTTTATCCGGAAGCCTTGCCGGCACCAACATTTGGCTCGCCCGGGCTTATTTGGGCATCGCTGACCCTCGCGCTGTTGACCTTGCCGGTGGTAATTGTCTCCACCGAAGAGGGGCTGACACGAATTCCAAAGGCCATGCGTGAGGGCTCATTGGCGTTGGGTGCCACAAAATCGGAGACCCTCTGGAAAGTCATTGTCCCCGTGAGCACGCCAGCGATGATGACTGGGTTGATTCTGGCTGTTGCTAGGGCGGCAGGTGAGGTGGCTCCCTTGATGTTGGTCGGTGTGGTAAAACTGGCACCCAACTTGCCAGTTGATGGAGAGTTTCCATTCATCCATCTTGAGCGACGCATCATGCATTTGGGTTTTCATATCTATGACGTTGGCTTCCAAAGCCCCAATGTCGAAGCTGGTAGGCCATTGGTCTATGCCACTGCATTGATCCTTGTGTTGCTGATTTTGTTATTGAATCTAAGCGCGATTGCCATTCGAAATCGATTGCGTGAGCGATACAAGAGTGACAGTGATTAAATTATGAT
>JALQZL010000228.1 GCA_023258355.1 Wenzhouxiangellaceae bacterium
TCGATCTTGGGGCTGGTCTTCGATGATGTCTGGGTTTTTCAACAGCAGAACACTTTTGTATTTGTCTTGTGTAACCGTGTTGGCAGCGTGCCAAGTGGGTCAAAAGCGTTTGACTTTGGCAGAGCAGATTCGGGGGATTGACTCTGAACAGGAAGCCGGGCTTCAAATTTATGGGCTTAGAAATCCGATAGTGACGGATTTGATGAGTCAAGCGCTGGGAGCTGAATCTCGGCAAGACTATACGAAAGCATTGATGTTGTTAGATCAAGCACTTTTGATTGAGCCCGATGCGCCAGACTTATTGCAGCAAAGGGCTGAGGTCAAAATAGAGCAAGGCAGATGGATGGATGCTGGTGAGGATGTTCTCAGGTCCATTGATCTGGGCCCGAAGTTGGGGCAATTGTGCAAACGCAATTGGAGAGCCTTGGCCATGGTTTACACAAACATGGGTCAGCGTTTGGATGCGGATAAGGCTCGGGCACGGGTTCCCTTGTGTGAGCGAACACGACCCGATCGTTTCTAGTGAGAAGTTGAGCTTTGGCGAGCGACCTTCAGACCATTTTCGAACCCGGTAGTGAGCTGGAACGACTCATTGGTCGCTTCTCACCACGAACTGGCCAAATCGCAATGGCACAAGCGATTGAAGAAGCCATCGTCGATCAAACCGATTTGGTGGTTGAGGCGGCGACCGGCACGGGTAAGACCTTGGCCTACTTGTTGCCCATCTTGCTGCATGCCGATCGTGCGATTTTGTCAACAGGCACGCTCAACCTTCAAGATCAATTGTTCTCCAGAGATTTACCATTGGCGATAAAGGCTCTGGGTGCAGAACGGCAAGTCGCATTATTAAAGGGGCGGGCTAATTATTTGTGCTTGCAACGCCTGGAGACGCATGCAAAAGACGAGAGTATTGTTGATGGTCCTTGGTCTGATGATTTCAAGGCTGTTCAGGCATGGGCTCGTCATACGCAGACGGGTGATATTTCGCAACTGGATGTTGTGGGTACAGATTCGGGGGTATGGCCTTATGTGACGTCCACACAAGACAATTGCCTCGGCAGTGAGTGTCCTCTGTTTTCAAAGTGTCATGTTGCCGCGGCTCGACGCCAAGCTCAGGGTGCTGATATCGTTGTCGTCAATCATCATCTTTTGTTTGCTGATTTTGCTTTAAAACAAACTGGGTTTGGAGAAGTCTTGCCTGGCGCAGAGGTGATTGTGATGGATGAAGCGCATCAGGTGCCTGATACGGCGATGCGCTTCTTCTCTGAATCCGTCACGAGCTATCAGTTGAAGGAATTGGCCCGGGATACTTTGGTTGCCTGCGGCGATGCACCGGGCAGTTTAAAGCTGTTAAGAAAGTCTATAGAGGCACTTAAGACTAACGCAGATAAGGCCAATTCGGGTTTTGCTGAGCTACCGCCCAGAGGTGATTTTTCTCGGCTCCAGCCAGTTGTCGGGCTCATCGAGGGGGTAGTGGACGCTCTCGGCAATTTGAGTGAGGTCCTCAATCAGTTGGCAGAGCAGACAAGGGACTTGGCGCTTTGCCATGAACGCAGCATTCTCTTGCATAAAAGGCTCTTAAGATATCTGCAACAAGAGCCTGATGCCGTCC
>JALQZL010000229.1 GCA_023258355.1 Wenzhouxiangellaceae bacterium
ATCATTGATGGCAAAGACGCAGTTCAATTCCTCGTCTCCATCAAAGAATCACTTGAAGATCCAGCGCGCATGTTGCTAGATCTTTAAGGAACCACATCATGACTGACCAGACCTACGACGTTGTTGTCATTGGTGGAGGCCCTGGAGGCTATGCCGCCGCCATCCGCGCCGCCCAACTCAAACAAAGCGTCATGCTCATTGACGATCGTAAAAGTGCTGATGGAAAGCCTGCCCCAGGTGGCACCTGTCTGAACGTGGGCTGCGTGCCCTCAAAGGCACTGCTTGATTCTTCAAAACACTTTCACCACATCCAGCATGATTACGCCACACACGGCATCAAAGTCAAAGGCGTTGAGATGAATGTGCCCACCATGATTGAGCGCAAGAATGGTGTCGTCAAGCAGCTCAATGGTGGCCTACTTCAGCTTTTTAAGGCCAACAAGATTGAGTTCGTGAATGGCAGAGGGCGCTTGCTTGCGAACCGGGTGGTTGAGGTCACCGATGATGCTGGTACACGTCAGGTCCAAGGTCGCCATGTGATTTTGGCCGCAGGCTCGGTGCCCTTCACCATCCCCAATGTAGACATAGACAACGAACACATTGTTGATAACGTCGGCGCGCTCTCATTTGATCAAGTCCCTAAAAAATTGGGCGTGATTGGCGCTGGGGTGATCGGCTTGGAAATGGGCAGTGTCTGGTCTCGCTTGGGCAGTGAAGTTGTCTTATTCGAGGCCATGGATGAGTTCTTGAGCGTAGTGGATACGGATTTATCTCGCGCAGCTGCGCGTGAGTTCAAAAAGCAAGGTTTGGACATTCGCCTAGGCACAAAGGTGCTCGGCGCCAAGGTCTCACGGAACAAAGTCAAAGTCAGTTACACCGAAGGCGGTGAGGAAAAAGAGGCCGCTTTCGATAAACTGCTGGTCGCGGTGGGTCGCCGAGCAGCCAGCGAGTCCCTGTTGTCAGATGACAGTGGTGTTGCGTTGAACGACCGTGGTCAAGTAGACGTCAATGAGCGTTGCCAAACCCAAGCCGATGGCGTCTGGGCCATTGGCGATCTTGTGCGCGGTCCCATGCTGGCTCACAAAGCCTCCGAGGAAGGCATTGCGGTGGCAGAGACCATCGCTGGTCATCATGGCCACTTTGATTTATCAAACGTTCCCTGGGTGATATACACCGACCCTGAGATTGCTTGGGTAGGCAAAACAGAAAAAGAGTTAAAAGCAGAAGGGATCGACTATCGTTCTGGCAGCTTCCCTTTTGCAGCTACTGGCCGTGGCTTGGCCATGGGCGGTGCCTCAGGGCATGTGAAGCTCTTGGCAGATGCTGAGACCGATCGTTTGCTGGGCGCTCAAATCATTGGACCGCACGCCTCTGAGTTGATTGCAGAATGCGTGGTTACCATGGAATTCGCTGGGTCAAGCGAGGACTTGGCACGCATCGTGCATGCCCACCCCACTCTGTCCGAAGCCGTTCATGAAGCGGCATTGGCGGTCGATGGCCGCGCCATTCACAAGGCCAATTAATGTCTAGCCAACCTTCCCCACCCGAGCGCTTCCACGCCTTTAGAATCTATGATGATGAGGAAGGCTTTAGAGCGCAGTGGGAACCA
>JALQZL010000022.1 GCA_023258355.1 Wenzhouxiangellaceae bacterium
ATGGAGACAAGCAAGGGGGGCAAGAAGCCAAGGCTAATGAAGGCTAAGAGGACACCCACCACCCTTTGGACTGGGGCGTAGGCTTGCGCTCTCATGGAACGAACACCGCATCCACCGCAAACAGTTCTTCAACGGTTTTGATTTCTTTTTGATCAGCCACAAACAAAATCACGTGGTCTTCGTTTTGAATCAACACATCGTGATGCGCCATGATGATCTCATCACCACGCACAATGCCACCAATGGTGGTCTCGGCAGGCAAGGCAATTTCTCCAATGCGTTTGCCCACGACTTTAGAACTCCCAGGCTGGCCGAGTGCAACGGCCTCAATGGCCTCGGCAGCACCGCGGCGAAGCGAGTGCACTCTCACCATCTGACCGCGTCGGATGTGAGTGAGTAAGGCACCAATGGTGATTTGCTGAGGACTAATCGCCACGTCAATACGATCAGACTCAACCAAATCCACGTAGGCTGGCCGATTGATGAGGGTGATCACTTTCTCACACCCCATTCGCTTGGCGAGCATTGAAGACAAGATATTGGCTTCATCATCGTTGGTCAGCGCACAAAAGACATCCGTCTCATCAATGCCTTCCTCATGAAGCAAGTCCTCATCGGCACTGTCGCCGACCAAGACAATGGCTGTATCTAAATCATCGGCAATTTTTTCAGCACGCTCTGGCTCGTGCTCAATAATTTTGACATGATGATTGCGCTCTAGCCGCTTCGCTAGTCCTGCACCAATGTTGCCACCGCCTGCCAACACAATGCGATCGGCTGGCCCACTCATGCGTCGAAGTTCGCGCATCACGGTGGGAATGTCTCGCGTGGCGGCCAAGAAAAAGACGATGTCATCCACCTCAATGGTGGTGTCACCCTCGGGAATGATGGCTTGGTCATCTCTAAAGATCGCAGCCACTCGCGCATCGACACCCTCGGGAAGTTTCTCTTTGAGTGATTTCAGTTCACGCCCCACCAAGGGTCCATCGGGGAAGGCACGCGTGGCCACCAGTTGGGCTTTGCCGCCAGCGAAATCGAGGACTTGTAGTGCGCCTGGAATCTCAATCAAGCGTTGTACATGCTCGGTGACCAAGCGCTCGGGACTGATCAAGACATCAATCGGCGAATGTTCACGATTGAATAGCTCGGGATGCTCTAGGTAATCAGAGGCACGGACCCGGGCGACTTTGGTAGGCGTATTAAACAGTGAGTAGGCGACTTGGCAGGCCACCATGTTGGTCTCATCTGAGTTGGTCAACGCAATCAACAACTCAGCGTCTTCAATGCCTGCCCGAATGAGGGTTTGTGGATGCGCTGCATGGCCCTGAACGACTCTGATATCGAGTTTCTCTTGAAGCTGACGAAGGCGTTCACCATCAATATCAACCACAGTGATGTCATTGTCTTCACGGGATAGGCTATGCGCCATGCCCATGCCTACCTGACCTGCACCCAGAATAATAATTTGCATGCTTATACCTGCTTAGGATCAATCCCCAGCTGACGCAGTTTGCGATAAAGGTGGGTTCGTTCCATTTCAATGGCCTCAGCCAAACGGCCCACACTGCCATCGACTGCCCGAAGCCTTGCCATCAAATAATCACGCTCAAAGGCTTCTCGCGCCTCACGCAAGGGCAGTCTAAACCAATCGGGCACATCACCGCCTAAGGGGCGATGTTCCACGGGGCCTGCACTTTTCAGTGCTTGTTCCACCTCGGCGACACTGACCTCACCCTCATTGCCCATCATCAAAAGTCGCTGAATCAGGTTACGAAGTTCTCTTAAATTGCCTGGCCAGTCATATTGGCGCAGTCTATTTTGTGCGCCGACGGAGAAAGGCCGGTAAGGCAGACCATCACGCTCTGGAAAATACTCTGCATAAAAACGGACCAAGTCTGGTAGGTCATCCCGGCGCTCACGAAGTGGGGGCACTTCCACCACCAACACCCCCAACTGATAATAAAGCGCTTCATCAAATCGTCCAGACCGTACTTTGGCTCGCAGTGACTCATCACTGGCCACCATCAATCGAACCGAGTCAGTTGATGATGGCTTTTGCGCCACCGTTGATTCAATCCACCGTGCCAATTGTCCTTGTAAGACGGGTTCTAGCTTGGCGATGTCTTCAATCAGGAGACTGCCCCCTCGGGCTTCACCTAACACGCCTCGGTCTGGGTGCTGACAATCTAACACCGGACCGGTGTCGCCCTCACCCACCAAAGCTTCTGCATTCACCGCGATGAAAGGGCCTTCTGCTCGCTTGGAGTGGGCATGAATCCAGCGAGCAATCTGATACTTACCCACGCCAGGCTCACCAGCGATCATCACTGGCATCTCGTGCTCTGTGACTTTCTCCAGACACTCTCGCAGCGCCATGACCGCCGCCGAGCGGCCCAAGGGCTCAATCACGTTGGCATTGGTGGCGGTGCTTGTCCCATCATCAGCCAATTGCTCAGCCATCGTCAGTGCTTTTTGGACAGTGGCCAATAACTTGGCCATCGAGACAGGCTTTTCAATAAAATCCACCGCGCCCACTTGGGTGGCCTCGACCGCCGCCTCAACCGACCCATGCCCTGAAATCATCACCACTGGGACATTCAAAGCGCCAGCCTCTGACCATTCACGCAGCAAACTGATGCCATCGTCGCCCGGCATCCAAACGTCGAGAAGAATTAAATGAGGATGGTGCTGGCTTCGCATCTGGCGTGCCTGGGTAGCATTTTCAGCCTCAATGACCTCATAACCCTCATCGCTCAGAATCTCTCCAATCACAGAGCGAATGTCGGGCTCGTCGTCCACCACCATAATGCGTGTTGTTGCCATCGGCTTATTGTCGCATGTTCATCAATGTATGAAAGCCACAGGATACCGCCAAGCCATGGGTAAAGTCATGTCTGATCCCGATCAATGATTTGGGGCTTTCGGAAGCCAAATACGGATCTCAGCTCCCCCATAGGACGACAGCTCACTTTGACCAATCTCGATCTCACCACGGTGTTCCTCAACAATTCGGCGAACAATGGCTAAACCCAAGCCTGTGCCGCCGGCTTTGGTGGTCACATAAGGCTCAAACGCACTGCCGATCAAATCGCTCGAAAACCCAGAGCCACTGTCGAGACAAGTCAAACGCACACTGCCGCCTAAGCGGGTATCGGTCTCGGTACCCAAGCGGATTCGCCGATTGCCCTCATCCATGGCTTCTTTTGCGTTCTGAATCAAATTCAAAAGGATCTGACGAAGTTTGCCAGGATCGGCCCATACCAAGTCCGATGCTTGGCTGTCGACCTCAAATTCGATGGCCTCATCACCACTGTGATAGAGATCGACGACTTCTCCGATCACGCGATCGAGCGATACCGCTTCCATACGCGGCGCTTTGGGCTTGGCATAATCGCCGAACGCATCCACCAGACGACGAAGCGCATCCACCTGTGCGCCAATGGTGGTGGTGGCTCGATTGAGTAAAGCAGCATCCTCTTCCGAAAGCTTGTCGCTCAACTTGTAATCCAGCCGCTCGGCGGCCAGTTGAATGGGCGTCAGTGGGTTTTTGACCTCATGCGCCAACCGTTTAGCCACCTCCGCCCACGCCGCTTCTCTCTGGGCTTGGTCGAGAATGGTGACATCATCAAAGACCACCACATGCCCGCCAGTCTCACCGGGTAAGTCAGAGCCTCGACAGACCAAGACCAAGGGTTGGTCAGACAGGCCATTGCCGCGGGCATGATCAGGCAGCTGAATTTCCTGGCGCCATTCACCACCTGGGCTTTCAATTCTCGCCATCAAGGTATCTAACAAGGGTGCCAGCTTGGGATGCGCTTTTCGAAGATCGGCCAATGAGCGCCCAGCGTCTTTGACCAAATCCAGTCCAAGGATCTCAGCAGCAGATGGGTTTAAGGCATTTAACTGGCCATTGACATCAACGGCCAAAACGCCCGCAGATAAACGGCTTAACACGACTTCCAAATAACGCCGCTGCGACTCCAAAGCCGAGCGAGATTGCGCGAGCTCTTGGGTCATGGTGTTGAATGATTTGACCAAAAACCCCAGCTCGTCACTGGCATCACCTGCCAAGGCTTTGGGGAAGCGCCCCGCCGCCAATTCCTCGGTTGCCTCCGCAAGGTCTTTGATCGGCTGAGAAACGCGTCGGGCAGCATTAAACGCCAACACAATGGCCAGCAGTGCCGTCAACAGCAACACCAAAGACAAAATGAGCACGAGACTTTGTTGCAGACGCTCACGCAAAAAGGCGACGTTTTGATAACGATAATAGGCCTGCTCAATTTGCGAGGCCATCTTTGAAAACTCATCAGGCAAAGGATACAGCGCTTGGACAATCACGGGTGCTGCGCCAAACTCTAGTGGCGTGACTTGGCGCATGATCCGAATCACCAACCCAGTCTCACTGGGCTCGGCCGCGGCATACTCACCATCACGAAGCGTTTGGCTAAGCGCAAACTGGTTTGGCAGGTTGGGCAGCACACTGCGTGGGTCAATGTGAACCGATAACTCTGATTGGCCTGCGGGGTTCAGCACTGTGATTTCAGTTGGGCCACTGGCGCTGACATAGTCCAGCAGCTCGCCATACAAGTTAGCGTCATCTGTCAAATCAATCGCTCGGGCAATGCGCCCCAGATCAGCACGCACCTCGCGCGTTCTCAAATCCAAAAACAGTTGGCCCAACTCGATCGATTGGGCCAAAGCCGTCTCGGTTTGGACATCCAGCCAACCCTCGACGGTTTCACTCAGAAACTCCAAAGAGAACAGATACAAAATCAAGACAGGGGGCAACGCAAGGGCTGAGAATATTTTGACCAAGCGTGCAGTCAGTCTGGCGCCTGGCTCATTGGCGCGCACTCTGGCGTTTAACCGAATCAAGCGGCCGACAATAAAAGCCATCAGCACAAATAATGCGACGGCTGCGAGCACAAATACCCACAGCGCATGGCGAGAAAGTTGCGTGGTTTCTTGCTCGACACTCACCACGAGATAAAGCGCTGTTAGCACAGAAAAAAGGACCGCCATCCATGGCAAGACACGGATCAGACGACGAACCCAAGCTCGGGGCATCATTCCGCCTCGCCGTCCACGGGCTTGTTGACTACGAAGGTTTGCCAAGCATCATTGCTAGACCATTGACGATCACGCCAGACCCCCACTTGCATGGGTGCCGGCAAACGCGCTCGGTCGATGTCGACCCGCACCTGCACTTGCCAAGACTGCCCATCCAAAGCGTCGGCTCGAAGCTGGGTGTCTAACAGGCGTGGTTCAGATAGATTAGCCAGCAACAATCGCAGTCTGGGAAAGGTCGTGCTTTGGTTTGTTTTGAGTGCCGTCAATTGATAATGCTCGCTCAGTGGCAGGTAGCGAATCTCATAGCGATGGTTGCGCGTTTGGTCGTTGGAAGCCAAAAAGCCTGCCGTGGGGTGGACACGCGTCTCGACCACCACCGTGACGGGCACACCATGCTCTAAGGCCTCCAAGATAGCGGGTGTGGGCCGAAAGGCGAGGCTTGTTCTCACACCCAACACCTCATCTTGCCAAACCAACGCTGGGTTAACCAAACTCAACAACAGCGTTGTCGATGATGGCGCTTCCTCACTCGGCCGGCAGGCGCTCAACAGCAGCAAAATAAAAACCATCCCAATCGTGCTCACCCGGCAATACCTGCCAGCCCACCGACATCTGACGTCCTGGCGGCAGTTGGGCACCTTGGGGAGGCGATAAAGCCTTTGCATCTGTGTGTGTCTCCAAAAATAATTCGAGCTGCTGATGGTTCTCGACAGCCAACACCGAGCAGGTCACATAGACAAGGATACCCCCTGGCTTGACCAGAGACCACAGCCCTCTGAGCAGTGACGCTTGCAAGGCGACCAGTGCATCTAGATCCTTGGGCTGACGTAACCATCGAATATCAGGGTGGCGGCGAATCACTCCCGTCGCCGAACAGGGTGCATCAATTAAAACGCGATCAAATAACTGGCCATCCCACCAATCCTCTGGCTGACTGGCATCACCCAAGACGGTGGTGGCCGTTAAGCCTAAGCGTGTCAGCCCATCGGCAACTTGACTCAAACGATCGGGCACCGACTCCACAGCGACCAGTTCAATATCTGCGCGTTCTAAGCAGTGCGCGGCTTTGCCACCGGGGCCTGCACACGCATCCAACACCCGAAGTCCAGGCGCCAAGTTCAGCCACTCAATGGCCCACTGCGCACTGGCATCTTGAACCGACCAAGCCCCTTGGTCAAATTGTGGGATAGATCGAATCGCGTGTCGGTGAGCGCAAGCCACGGCATCAGGCAAACCGGGCATGGCCTCGGCCTCAATCCCCGCATCAGCCAAAGCCAACAAGGCCTGATCTCGAGACCAATGGCGCGTGTTGACGCGCAAAGTCAGAGGCGGCGAGGCATTGCCCGCAGTCAAAAGGGCTTGCCATTCCTGGGGCCAGTCTCCCTTGAACCGATTAATGAGCCACTCAGGGTAACCCCACTGACACGCCAATGACCCACCACAGTCAGCCTCGAGCGTCGCCTTGTCTCGCTGAAATCGTCGAAGCAACGCATTGACCAATTTTGCCAAGTGCTGGGCTTGGGCCAAGCGGGTGGCTTCCACCGCACAATGCACAATCGCATGCGCAGGCTCACGCGATAACCGCATTTCGGTGATGGCCACTGCCAGAATAAAAAATACCAGCCGGTCTCGACGCTTGAAAGGGCGATCGATTAGGCGACGACAGAGGGCATCGGCCATTGGCCAATCCCGCATCAGGTCATGCACCAATCGCCGAGTTAGGGCCCGGTCTTGACTCTGCGTGACCTTGGCTAGCGCCGACTCAAAGGCCACATCGGCAGCCACGCCTTGGTCCAAGACTGCGCGGGCGACCTCGGCCGCACCGAGCCTCGACTCAACCCCAGTGGCGGTGGGCATTGAGCCACTCACTGGCCGTTAATCGTTTGCGGCCGGGCGCTTGAAGGGATGTGATTTTGAGCGACCCCTCCCCACAGGCCACCACAATGCCGTCTCCTGTCGCACTGATCAAGGTGCCCGGTAGGTATTGGCCTGCGGCCTCTTCGACTGCTTGCGCTGACCAAATACGGACCATCGGTTCACCCAACGCCTCAAACGCATTGGTGTGGGCAATGGGCCAAGGGTTATAGGCAAGGACCTCTCTGGCCAAGACACTGGCCGGTTGTGACCAATCGAGACGAGCGTCTGATTTTTTGATTAAGGGGGCGTGGGTCACCCCCACCGTTGGTTGAGGCTTTGGTGTTGGCAGGGTATCGGCCAACAGGTGGTCTAGCCCTTGGCTCAAGACCATGGCTGCCAGATCTGCCAATTTGTCATGTAAATCGCCTGCGGTATCGGTCGGCAGAATCTCAAGCGATCGCTGCAAAATCACAGGACCTGTGTCCAAACCGGCATCCATCTGCATCAAAGAAATTCCGGTCTCTTGGTCACCCGCCAAGATGGCTTGCTGAATTGGGCTAGCCCCTCGCCATCTGGGCAGCAGTGAGGCGTGAAGGTTCCAGCACCCCCACTTCGGCCCTTGTAACACCGCCGCTGGTAACAACAACCCATAAGCCGCGGTGATTAAAAGATCAGGCGCATAGCGATCTAGGCTCGCACCTTTTAAAGAGGTGGGTTGCCAGCACTCAATGCCATGGGCAGTAGCCAGCTGTTTGACTGGACTGGCCTGCAAAGCCCGTCCACGGCCAGCTGGTCGGTCTGGCTGAGTCATCACCAAACAAGGCACAAGGCCTCGGCCAATGAGGTGGTTGAGGGCAGGCACCGCAAACTCGGGGGTGCCTGCGAAAATGACCCTCAACGTCATCCGCTAACCGATGCGCCTTGACGCTGCTTTTGGTATTTCTTCTGGAGCATCCGCTTTTTTAAAGGAGAGAGCCGATCAAAGAAGACCTTGCCATCCAAATGGTCAATCTCGTGCTGGATGCAGACCGCTGCCAGCCCATCGACCTCCATCTCAAATGAGACACCCTCTAGATTCAACGCTCTGACCTTGACAACATCGGCGCGCCGGACTTCGGCAGTGATCCCGGGGATAGACAGGCATCCCTCCTCGCAGACCTGCTCACCAGACCGGGTCAAGATCTCTGGATTGAAAAAAACCAAAGGCGCATCGTGGGCGTCGCTGACATCCATCACAAACACCCGTCTGCTGTCATTGACTTGCGTTGACGCCAAACCAATACCGCGGGCTGCATACATCGTCTCAATCATGGACTCAGCCAACGCACGCTCATCGTCACCGACAGCCGCCACCGGTTGGGCGATCTTTCGAAGTCTGGGGTCTGGGAATTCGAGAATGTCGAGTTGTGCCATGCGCTTGTCTTTCTCTATTTAATTTAAATGTGTGCCAAGGCCCGTCCATTGGGCCGTGCTGTCCCATTCTAGGCGCCATTTAAGCGCATTTGAGGCCAGCTGACTGTCTATTTTAACGAATCGGGAGTTGACACCCCTAAAAATCCCACGCATAGTGAAAACAGCCGATAGACGGTGGGCATGGCCAAGTGATCAGCCAGAAATCACGGTTTCATGCCCCCAAATGGTGAGATAATGACCGTTTTGACGCCGACAAAAAGCGTCAAGTGACGATGGCTCGATCGGAGAGTCTGACTAGCGTTCCACATCACGATGTGGTCCACGAAAGCCATAAGGACCCAGAATGAAAGAAAACGTACTCGACCTTTTGATGTATCTGTTCGAGAACTATATCTACGATGAACCCGACACCACCCCAGACCGTGATGCTTTAAGTGACAGTTTGGAGGAGGCGGGTTTTTCGGCAAATGAAATTGACCGTGCGTTTGCTTGGCTGGATGAACTGGCTCAACAACGCCAGCTGGCAGCTGGTGATCAGTCCGGCAACCAGCCCGGTGCATCGATGCCGACCTTCCCCAACAACGAACCACCCAGAAGTTGTCGGATCTTTAATTTAGAAGAAATCCAGCGGATGGATTTGGATGCCCGTGGGCTCTTGTTATACCTGGAGAATATGGGAGTGCTTGACCCCATCAGTCGCGAGTTGGTGATTGATCGATTAATGGCTTTGGATGCGGATGAGGTCAGCATGGATGATGTGAAGTGGGTGGTGCTCATGGTGCTGTTCAATCAGCCCGGCCAGGAAGCCAACTATGCTTGGATGGAAGATTTGATGTTTGATGAAGAAGGCGAATACAGACACTGATGGCCAAGAATCTTCTCATCGTCGAGTCGCCGGCCAAAGCGACCACTATCAACAAGTACCTAGGCCCAGACTTTGAAGTGCTGGCCTCTTATGGTCACGTCAGAGACCTAATCCCCAAGGGGGGCGCTGTTGATCCTGACAATAATTTTGAGATGCATTATCGCATCATTGATCGCAATAAAAAACACGTCGATAAGATCGTTTCTAGCGCAAAGAAAGCCGATGCGGTCTATCTAGCCACTGACCTCGACCGCGAAGGTGAAGCCATCTCTTGGCACATTGCCGAGATCCTCAAAGAGCGCGGAATCAACGAGAAAAAACCCATTAAACGCGTGGTGTTCTCTGAGATCACCAAAAGCGCCATTGACCAGGCCATGGCGCACCCCAGAGACTTGGTTGAACCTTTGGTTGACGCGCAGCAAGCCAGACGGGCTTTGGATTATTTGGTTGGGTTTAACCTCTCGCCTTTGTTGTGGAAGAAAGTTAGCCGTGGTTTATCTGCTGGCCGCGTTCAATCACCTGCCCTGAGGATGATTGTTGAGCGCGAAGAAGAAATCGAGAAATTCAAACCACAGGAATACTGGACTATTGGTGCCACACTGGGTGAGCAAGACAACCCGTTTAATGCCAATTTGGTCAAGGTGGCTGGCAAGAAGCTGGCGCAGTTTGATCTTGTCAGCGAAGCGGACGCACAGGCCGTCGTTGATCGCATCGAAACCAATGCAGACACTAGCAATGGCGCTAAGACACTGCCTTTAAGTCGCATCAAAAAGAGCCAGCGTCGTCGCCGACCACAACCCCCTTTCATCACCTCAACGCTCCAGCAGGAAGCAGCGAGGAGGCTTCGCTTCACGACACAGCGCACCATGCGATTGGCGCAGCAGCTCTATGAAGGTGTTGATTTGGGTGGTGGCGAAAACCAAGGCTTGATCACCTACATGCGAACAGACTCTGTGGCTTTATCCGCCGATGCTTTGGCTGAGATTCGTCAGGTGGTTCAATCAGACTATGGCGCGCATCTTATTCCAGAGAAACCCAATTTTTACCAGTCCAAATCAAAAAACGCACAAGAAGCGCATGAGTCGATTCGTCCGACATCAGCGAAACTCACGCCGATCAAAGTCAAATCGCACTTGTCTGATGAGCAATACAAGCTCTATCAACTAATTTGGAATCGAGCGGTGGCCAGCCAAATGATTCCGGCGGTCTATGACACTGTCACTGCTGAGTTTGATGTGGGCGATGAAACGTTTCGTGCGAACGGCTCTATTTTGATTGAGCCTGGATTCTTGGCGGTGTATCAAGATGCGCAGGCAGAAACCGATAACCGTTTGCCACCACTAGAAGAAGGTGATCGGGTGGTCTTGCAAGAAATCACACCTGAGCAACATTTCACTGAACCGCCACCCCGCTACTCCGAAGCCAGTCTCGTTAAAGCATTGGAAGAGTATGGCATTGGTCGGCCATCGACCTACGCCTCAATTATCCAAACACTGAAAGACCGCGAGTATGTGGAGTTAGAAAATCGACGCTTCACTCCGACCTCCACTGGGCGGGTCGTCTCGAAGTTCTTATCCACGCACTTCGATCGGTATGTGGATTATGAATTCACAGCGCGACTAGAGGACGCACTCGATGCAGTCTCTCGTGGTGAGAATGAATGGCGCCCATTGCTCAAAGAATTCTGGACGCCCTTCATTGAGCGTGTTCATGAAAAAGAAGAGAGTGTGTCTCGGAAAGAAGCTCAACTGGCTCGAGAACTTGGCACCGATCCGAAAACTGGCAAGCCAGTTATTGTTCGCGTTGGTCGCTATGGTCCATTCGCTCAAATTGGCCAAGCAGAGGATGAGGAGAAACCAGCCTTTGCTGGATTGCGGCCTGGTCAAAAGATGGACGCCATCACGCTAGAAGAGGCGTTGGAATTATTCAAACTACCCAGAGATCTGGGTCAAACACCAGAAGGCGAGCCCATTCAGGCCAATGTGGGCCGATTTGGGCCCTATGTCCGTTACGGACAAAGAAACTTTGTCTCACTCAAAGAGATTGACCCGCTTGATGTCACACACGAGCAGGCGATGGTGCTGATCGCCGAGCACAAGCAAATGCTCAAAGACCGTGTGATCAAAAGCTTCCCGGAACACGGTATCGAAATTTTAAAAGGGCGGTATGGGCCTTTCATCACCGATGGCAATGTCAACGCCAAAGTGCCCAAAGATGTCGAGCCAGACTCTCTGGACTTAGAGACCTGCCAAAAGCTCATCGCTGAAGCACCACCCAAAGGCTCTCGTGGTAAGTTTGGTCGAAAAAAGGCTGGCAAGAAAAAAGTGGCCAAGAAAAAGGCAACTAAGAAAAAAGCCACTAAAAAGAAGACCGCAAAAAAGAAGAAAGCGGCTAAGAAGAAGGCAGCAAAGAAAACCCAGTCGGCATCATCAACAGACTAAACCTCTGAGCGTCGCCTGTAGTCTCGCCTGCCCCAATAAAGAATTAGAATCAAACCAAACAACATTCCCCCAAGATGCGCAAAATGGGCGACCCCTGCCATGGTGCCCGTGATGCCCATGATCAGGGTGAGCACGCCATAACCCAGCACAAACCACTTGGCTTTCACTGGGATGGGCGGAAATAACAGCATCAAACGGGTATTGGGATACATCATCCCAAAGGCCAATAAAATGCCAAACACCGCGCCAGAAGCGCCAATCGTGGGATAAATCTCACCGGTCAAATGCGCCACAAGCAATTGAACTAACCCAGCCCCGATCAAGCACACCACATAAAAGACGACAAAACGTTGCGTCCCCCAAGCCCGTTCAATAGGTAGACCAAACATATAAAACGCAAACATATTGAAGAACAAGTGCGCCCAACCGCCATGCAAAAACCCATAGCTGATCAACTGCCACGGCTCAAAGCCTGTCGCAATGGATAACTGACCTAACGACATTTGTGGCGGTGTGGCCAGCGGCCAAAGCGCAAATAACCGCAGCGCGTCCACAAAGGCTGCGTTTTGGAGAAAGTAAGCGGCGACTGTCAGGCCAATGATGATGTAAGCCGCAGGGGGTTGTGTGGTGGGATGCCAACTCATTGGCTGATCTCCTCCAGCGTCGCCATCAGGCCAGGCTTCCCATCTAGGGGTGGGCGAGGCTCGGCAAAGACTTGTCGGAGTTCAGCGATGCGCGCTGCACTGACGGCGTCTTCTCGCTCGGCCCAATCTCGACCCATGTAGGTCAAGATGGCCGCGATATCCTCATCAGAGATATGTTGCATGGGTGGCATATAACCGCGATAAGTCCGGCCAGAAACCTCAATCTCGCCTTTTAAGCCGTACAGAACAATCAAGCCAAGCGCATCGGGACCCAATGCCAACCACTCAGAACCGGCCAGGGGTGGAAATGTCGGCAGCTTGCCCTGACCCTGATTGCCATGGCAAGAAGCACAGTAGCGAAGGTAAGGCTCTTGCCCAAAAGCCAGTTCACTGGGTGGTGGCGTGGCAGGCCCACAGCCTGTGATAAACACCATCCAAAGCATACTGAGCACCAGGCCGAGACGCTTACCCAAAACCACATCAGGGAGATTACAATAGAATGTCTTTCTAAACACCATACAAGCGAGCCGATACTCCATGTCCATTGATCGTGTCACTGTTTACGCCGCATCTTCTCAAGCACTACATCCTGACTATATCAGTGCAGCCACTCGTTTGGGGGAGATTCTGGCAAGTCACGGTCACCGTATCGTGTTTGGTGGTGGCGGCCACGGTCTGATGGGCGCGATGGCCGAAGGGGCACTCAGGATGGGCGGTGAAGTCCATGGGGTAATGCCCGAATTTTTAATGCGCATTGAACACAATCACTCAGGGCTGACCTCTTTGGAAGTGGTTGATGATATGCGGACCCGCAAAGCGCGCATGTTGGAAGACTCGGACGCCGTGATCGCTCTGCCAGGTGGCTGTGGCACGTTCGAAGAACTTTTTGAAGCCATGACACTAAAACGGCTTGGGCAATACTTGGGCCCCATTATTCTGATCAATACCCGTGGCTACTACGATGAGCTGTTGTCTTTTCTCAAACACAGTGTCGACGAGCATTTTATGAGCACCACACATTTGGACATGTGGCAAAGCGTAGACCACCCTGAAGATATTCCAAAGGCGCTGGGTGATGCCCCGAGCTGGTCTGCCAACGCCCTCTACGAATCAGCCGCGGTCAAAGCCAAGTAAGTGATTTATGAGACCTGATGACCGTATTCAAAAATGCAACGCTGGCCAAGGATTTAGGTGGATCGTGGGTGCCTCTTTCCTCCTCCAACAAGGCGCAGGTAGCTTGGTTGGTGTAGGCGCGCTTTGGTTGTTGCTCTCGATGGTGGCCGTGGTTCCCTTGATAGGCCAACTGATTTTGGCCGTTGTGACGCCTTTACTGACCGCCGGTGTGTTGGCAGCTTTTGATGAGATTAGCGCCGATCGCTACCCGAGATCTTCTATTCTTCTGGCCGGCTGGAACCGCGCGAAAGCACGGCCTGGTTTGTTGCTCTTGGGCGTGTGGACCATTATTGGCGCCATGATATCCCTGACCTTCCTCGCCTCGTGGCTTGGTAGCCAATTTAGTGAACAAGCACTTGAAGCCGCTTTACAAGCCCCCGAGAATCTCGGTGCAATGATCGAGCAACTCACACCGGGTGCGGGTTTGTATGGCGCCATCGCGGTGGTGGTGTTGGTTGTGATGGGCCTCTATTTTGCCATCCCACTGGCCTTTTTCGGCGAAGCGAGCCCTTGGTCTGGTGTGCGGGCAAGTATCAAAGCGATTGTTATTAACACCCCCGCCTTCTTGGTTTTCGGCCTCGGCATGGCACTGGTGGTGGGGGCGTTTATCTTTGTGTTGATCTCTGTGGTCGGTTTGGTCTCGCAACTCCCCGGGACCTTGGGGATGATGTTGGCACAGATACTGATCTTGGTCTTATCAATGACCCTACAAATCTTCCTAGCAGGCGCACAGTATTTGGCGTTTTGTGATGTGTTTGGCTGGTCTGCCAAAGCAGCTGATTAATTTGACCCAGCACGACCTTCTGATGAAGATGGGTTCTTTTTGGATCGCACCATCACCCGGGCCATAAGAAGCCCCAATTCATAGAGCACCAACACCGGTACCGCCAACAGTGTTTGTGAGATCACATCTGGGGGTGTGATCAGCATGGCCACTGTGAAAGCACCCACCACCACATAACCGCGGGCTTTGGCTAAAGACTGCACTGTCACGATGCCCAGAGCGACCAAGACGATGGTAATAATGGGCACTTGAAAGGCCAAGCCGAAAGCAATGAATAAGGTCATGACAAAATCAAGGTAGCGGTTGATGTCTGTCATCACTGCCACACCCTCTGGTGCCATGGCAGTGAAAAATGCAAACACAATCGGAAAAACGAGCAGATAGGCAAAAGCGCAACCCGCGTAAAACAAAGCAACGGAAGCCACAAGCAACGGCCTTGCCAGACGCTTCTCTTCCCGATAAAGCCCCGGAGCGACAAAAGCCCAGGCCTGATAGATCACCACCGGCATAGCCAATAACAGTGCCAGCAGCATCACGAGCTTAAACGGTGTGAAAAAAGGTGAGGCAACGTCAATGGCAATCATGCTCGCCCCTTCGGGCAAATGCTTGACCAACGGTGCTGAGAGATGGGCGTACAGCGTTCGGGCAAACGGGGTGAGTGCCACCAAGATCACAACCACCGCCATCAGCGCTTTAAAGATGCGCGCACGTAGCTCTAGCAGATGGTCAATCAGCGTCAACTCACGATCGGTGTCTAGCTCATTCAGGCTTCGTTCGCTCATCGTCTTTTTGATCATCGGATTGACTGGACTGAGCCATGATCTTTTTGTTGTGCTCTAAGTCGAGCTCGGCTTGAAACTCTGATTTGAGGCTTTGCCATGCACCACGGGCCGTTTTCGATAGCTGGCCTGCTCCCCGGGCAATCTCAGGCAAACGCTTGGGACCCACCACCAGCAGTGCGATCACTGCCAGCAAAAGTAATTCTGTGAAACCAATCCCACCCAAGGCGGACGGTGGACTAGTGTTTGGAGGATGACGAGTCGTCAGACGCGTCGTTAACGGAAACTTCAGTGTCGTTGTCTGAAGCCTTTGGCGTCTCGGGCGTTTCGGGCGGGGTCGTCTCATCGCCCATGCCTTTTCGAAACTCCTTGATCGCACCACCTAAATCACTACCCAAAGAGCGGATGCGCTTGGTACCAAAGATCAACAGGACAATCAGCAAGACAATCGCCAGCTGAATCGGTCCAATGTTACCGATCATTCGCCAACTCCCTGTCTAAAGACCAATCCGCCGAGCATCAAGACCAACAGCGCAAAGACCACCATGGCGACAGGATGATTGACAGGGATGGGTACCCCACGGTCCTCTTTCGGCGAGGCTGGCAACTCACAACCAGCGGGTGGTGCCACAGCCAAACTTTCTAGACCCACGATAGAGCTCGTGGCCATGCGGGTCGCCTCACCAGTGCGTGGGTTGATATTAAGTATTTCACTGGGCAAGTCTTGGCCGCCCACTTGGCGTCGGTCAGTCACCGCCCACAACCCACCAGACTCATCAAAGCTTAAGCCTGCATTATTGTAGGGGCTAGCCTCATCGCCCAACGGCCCAATCATCTCGACACTGACCGTATCAAGATCGATGCGATACAGATTAGGAGAGAGCGCATTGCCTTGTGAGTCGAGCCCGACGCCAATGCCAAACGCATATTCTCCAAAGATGGCCAAATCGGTAATCGGCTCACCCAAGGCCCCCGCCTCGCCGACCAAAGTCAGCAAGCCTGTCTCAGTGTCGGCAGTGAATAAAGACTGCTCGACATCCGAGACGACCCAAGCACGGCCATCGCAATCAAAAGCCATACCAAAATCCATGTTCCCGCCGAGTGGACGTCCCATGTTGATGGTGCTGCCGCCCACTGCCGAGGCCACGCCTGTCACTGTGCTGACCCGAACGAGCGTTTTGAGGTCATCATCAGCACCGAACATTTCTTCTGCTGGATTAAAGGCCAAGGCTTCTAAATCAAAAAAACCGGTCGGCAATCCTTGGGCGCTGACCCGCTCTGACGAACCGTCACTGAGATTAATACGCCACAGGGCATTGACATCGTTACTGTCAGGCAAATTACCGCGGGAATTAACACTGAAACCGTAAGGCTGTGCCTGTGCCATAGAGACACACAGCAGGGCAATCAGGGCCACACACACACGCACGCCAAACCGCCCACGCCATGGGCAGATTGTCTTCGCACGGTTTGTCGTGACCAAATGAAGCATGGCGCTTTTCGAACCTTTTTCTATCACGCTGACTACGTCATCATATCAGAACAAAGCTGTCTTTTACCAGTAAAATCAGTGCCCCAACGCCGGGCAAAGCAGGTATCCTGATTGCCCATGGCCAGCCTCTCCCCAGCCTACACCAACCCACAAGCGGTCTTGACCCAGGTGTTCGGCTATGCCGAGTTTCGGGGGAAACAAGCCCACATTATTGATGCTGTGCTTCAAAACAAGCCCGTTTTGGCGCTTATGCCCACTGGTGGTGGGAAATCGTTGTGTTTTCAGATACCCGCGATAGTCAAAAGTGGGACAACGGTGGTGATTTCTCCCCTGATTGCCCTAATGAAAGATCAGGTCGATACCCTGCAGCAGCTGGGGGTGAGCGCTGCCATGCTCAATTCTGGCCAATCCCAAGTCGAGCAAGATACCGTCACCGAGCAACTGCTCAAGGGCGAGTTAGACCTGCTCTACCTCGCGCCCGAGCGCTTGCTCCTATCGAGCACCCAAGCCTTATTGCAAGGCGTTGAGATTGCGCTGTTTGCCATTGATGAAGCGCACTGCGTCTCGCAGTGGGGGCATGAC
>JALQZL010000230.1 GCA_023258355.1 Wenzhouxiangellaceae bacterium
GTGATGACGCGGGCGCAGTTTTCCCAAATATCCACTTGGCTGTTCACGTCGCCAATGCTGCGCATCACCTGGGGGTGGGTCGCATTCACATGGTAGGCCTCGCAAAATGCCTCTTGAGCAATCTTCCAATTACAGGGCATCACTTTGGCGACATGGCACTGCTTGTAGAGGCCCCCTAAATTCCAACGCTCGAACTGGCTTGCCAAGTCTTTGATGTGATCCTCGAAGGGTGCGCAGTTTTGGTCTGGGTTAATGAAGATAAAACCAGCCCAAACGGCCAACGGAATTTCTGGAAGCGAAAACGTGTCTTGATCGATGTGGGGGAAATCCCAATCAGCAGGAATGTCCTGCAACTGGCCATCCAGCTTCCAGCAAAATCCATGAAAGGGACATCTCAGCTCTTTGGCATTGCCATCAAATTCCTTAAGCATTCGCCCCCGATGCAAGCACGCGTTGGGATAACACTTCAAGTCACCCGTCTCTGTTCGCACCACGAGAAACGACATATTGGCAATGTCATACCGATAATGGTCACCCGGCTCCGGGATGTCCTCCTCGCGGCAAGCGAATTGCCAAACCTTTTTCCAAAGAGACTCAACCTCTCGCTCATGCCACTCGCGCGTGGTGTATCGTGACACTGGATATTCCCGAAACCCCATGTGCATGGGTGATTCAAGCCTCAACACTTCCGGAACGGGCTTAGAGTCTTGATCGAGCAGATCTTGATAGGTCAACCCAGGCGACCGTGTCATCGTTTCAGGGTCTAGGGGTTTATAAGCTTCTGACATGAATATTTCCTCGCATTGCGGCTGCAATTTCAGCCGAAGATGGTGCCCTCAATTTCATGGAAGAGCAACCAATCGGGTTTCAGCCCTTACGACCAGGCTCTTGTCTGGGCGATGACCTTCTCTGAGATTTCGGCAAGCACCTCATACCGCGTGTCAAAGTTAGGCAAATTCATCACCTGGTTCAAACCCGCCGCATGAAGCTCAAAGAGTCGTTCGAGCACTTCGTCTTGCTCGCCAATTAAACAGGTGCGCTTCATGACCTCAGGCGTCAAAAAAGCCAATTCCTCAGGCACCACCCAACAGTTATGCCCCATGTGAATCCTCTGATGAACACGGTCCTCGGGGAATTGACTGAGCAATTGGGTGTAATCCTCCCAAACTTCAGCAAATGCATGCGGCGGCTGATGACCAAAATTGCGGAACTGATCGAACGCATAATGCATGGATGCCATCGCCATGGCGCCACAACGATCGATCATCCTTGGGGAGTTCGGCGCTTCACCAGGCTCTAAAATCCCAATGGCTGTCAGCGCGGTGGTGTAGAACGCATCCCGTTGTAATGCCGAATTCTCGGCTTCAAGCATCGACCAGATGTTCTCCATCATCGCGCCCGAAGCGGGCAACCCCAGAACGGCACCCTCGCCCCGCCGGCCCGCCACTGCCAGCGACTTGGGACCGAAGCCTGAGACATAAAGAGGAATATCTTGTTCGAACGAGACAAAACCGCGATCGGGCATGATGTGACGAATGGGCCGCGCGCCTGCTGACGTGACATAGGAGGATTCTTGACCACTCAATAACGGTTTCAGAGTGGCG
>JALQZL010000231.1 GCA_023258355.1 Wenzhouxiangellaceae bacterium
TAGCGCATAGTTGGTCGCTTCCATTCGGTCCTCATAGACATGCCGATCACCCATGCCATGGGCTTGACCCACGCTCGGCATGGGCGTTTGCCCCAAAGCAGTCCCCAACTGCTTAATGAAAACCTCAAACAAATTAAATACATGGGCATTACTTGTCGAAATGATCTCAGTTATCTCTGAATCAACGGTGGTCGAAAACACCACGCAACGCTCCCCACTGGTCTCCGTGGCTCGATTGATTAACTCCTTAGAATCCCTGGCCTTTGACGGAGTGTCCACGAACGGCAATCGGATCTGACGAAATTCGAGGTCTCCGAACTGTGTAAGCAGGCTGTGACCAAAGGTCTCAGCGGTAATGGCAGTTCCATCTGAGACAAAAAAGACGGTTCGTTTCATGGCGTCCTCTGGGTTTACAATAGGGGTCTGTGTTCTTATTCAAGGATTCTAAAACCAGTGTCAGAGTATATCCTGTGGCTTGATCAACTGGGCATGCGCGACCTAGAAAAGGTGGGTGGCAAGAATGCTTCTTTGGGGGAGATGATCAGCCATCTGGCTGAATCAGGTGTCAGAGTACCGGGTGGATTTGCGACGACCTCACAAGCTTTCCGTGACTTTCTGGAACAATCCGGTCTTGCTCGGCGAATTCATGAGCGATTGGGTGGCTTAGACACTGAGGATACCCGCGCACTTGCTGATGCAGGCGCCACGATCAGACAATGGATCATGGACACCCCGCTACAGGCACCCCTACAAGAGGCCATTACACAGGCCTATCAAACCCTTCTGCAACGTTATGGTGCTGATTCGGCCGTGGCAGTGCGCTCTTCGGCTACCGCTGAGGATCTACCTGATGCCTCTTTCGCAGGGCAACAAGAGACCTTTTTGAATGTGTGTGGCTTGGACGCTGTTTTAGAGAAAGTTCATGCGGTCTTTGCCAGTCTGTATAACGACCGAGCCATTGCCTATCGCGTTCATCATGGGTTTGATCACCATGATGTCGCACTATCTGCTGGCATTCAATTGATGGTTCGCTCCGATCTGGGCGCAGCTGGAGTATTGTTTACCCTTGACACAGAATCTGGCTATCGCGGTGTGGTGTTCATCACCTCCAGCTATGGGCTTGGGGAAAGCGTTGTCCAAGGGGCAGTGAATCCAGACGAGTTCTATTTGTTTAAAGACAATGTTGTTGCAGGTAAGCCAGCGCTACTGCGAAAGACATTGGGCTCAAAGTCCACACGAATGGTGAACGACGCCGCGGGTGGTGTATGCGTCGAGGAAACACCACCCGCACAGGCTGACCAATTTTCCATCAGCGACAAAGAAGCCACGGCGCTTGCCCAAATGGCCTTGGCCATTGAGACGCACTATGGGCGACCCATGGACATCGAATGGGGTAAAGATGGGAACAGCGGCGAGCTGTTCATTCTTCAGGCAAGACCTGAAACCGTTAAGAGTCGGCAAGATCAGACCATGGAGCGATTCAAGCTGGAGGAGTCCGGCAAGGTATTGGCCCAGGGACGTGCCATCGGCCAACGCATTGGCGCAGGTCGGGCGCGTGTCATCAAATCTCTCGATGCCATCCATGAAGTCGTGGCAGGTGAT
>JALQZL010000232.1 GCA_023258355.1 Wenzhouxiangellaceae bacterium
GGGCGCCCCTGCCCTATGGATTTGGGTGTCTTCAATATAAGCCCGCCCCAGGGCTTCGATATCAGCTGCCGACAACTCAGCCATCGCTTGTGGATATTTCGGTGTGTCGTTGACAAGCTGTCGCCCATTGAGCCGATGGGCGATGGCCATGATGTTGGGGAGCTCTAACGTGCCATCCACTTGGGGATGTGAGGCCAAGATCTGCTCAATCAGGGTTGAGCCTGCCCGAGGCAGTCCCACAATAAAAATGGGATCAGGGGCATCAAACCCGATGCCTTCCAATTGACGCACCCGCGAGGGCGTGAAAAAGGCTTTTTGACGTTCAAAGTCTTGGGTCATCTCATCGGGCAGGTAGCGGACTTCTTCTTGCTTCAAAGCATTGCCTTGTGCGTAGTGCTCGAAAGCCTGCGCATAATCTTGCCGGTCTTCATACGCTTTACCCAGGGCGAAATGGATGTGATAAGCATCCACCCCTTGGGCTTGACCCTGACTCACCAAGGTTTGCATGGTCTCTAAATCAGCATCGCTAAATCGGTGTGTTTTTAAATTCGCCAAGGACCACCAAGCATCCCCAAACGATGGCCGCACTTCAGCCGCCGCTTGATAAGCCGCGACCGCCTGGTCTTGATGGCCAATGGTTTTCAGCGCATGGCCTCGTTGCATGTGAATATTTTCAGGATGTGGACTAACCTCAATCAACGGATCTAAGATAGCCAACGCCTCATCATAGCGACCCAATGCCGCCAATTGATTGGCATAGGCCATCTCAGCGCTGAGATTATTGGGTAGACGACGTCGAAGCTCACTGGCTTGTTCAAAGGCTTTTTGATACTTCTGCCGGCGGTGTAGCACAGAGACATAATCGAGTCTGGCCAAATCAAAATTTGGTTGAAACTCCAGGGCACTCTCCAACAAAAACTCAGCATCATCCAACACGTTGAGCTTCATGCCAATGGTCGCCAGTAAGCGCATCCCTTCCACATCTTTTGGATGCGTTTTTAAGTACTGACGGCACAACTTCTCAGCCTTATACAAACGGCCTTCATGAATCCAGCTGGTCACTGCCTGCAGTGGCTGTGGTAAACCTTTGAGTCGATCGCCGTTGGCTTTGGCGATCGCGGCTTCTTGGTCACGGCCTAGCTTATGCAACAGCTGATGCAACTCACGCCAGCTTGCCAGCAAACCTGGATTGAAATCCAGTGCGCGTCGATAGGCATCAATGGCCTCAGTCGCTTGGCTTTGGTCTCGGTGGTTGTGCCCAATCTCTTGCCAAGCCCGTCCATAGTTTGGCTGGAAAGCCAGTGCCTGTTGGCAATGAACTAGCGCTTGCGCGTGATCACCTTGAATACGTCGGCACACAGCTTTGTAAAAATGCGCTTGTGCCCGTTCAGGATAGGCTTTAAGAATCTTGTCTAAGGCACGTTCAGCATCCAACACACGCTGCGCTTTAAGCAACGCCTCGGCATGCTGTAGCTGTTCTTGAAATGGCGTGAGGGTCTCAGTCATGGTGTCAAAATAAAACAGGGCACCCCAATGGATGCCCTGTCACTGTTTTTATGGGTCCATCA
>JALQZL010000233.1 GCA_023258355.1 Wenzhouxiangellaceae bacterium
GCTCAGGAGTTCCGTGAACTCAAGCTTCCGAGAGATAAGGTCTCCAAGCCTCTCTTGCAGGCGTTGGAAAGTGAGTGCCAGCGGCTGGTAGAGGTGGATAATGAGCATGTTCTCATTCATCACTGCTATGTCGAGCGAAGGGTGAGGCCACTGGATCTTTATCTTGGAGAAGCCGAAGAGCCAGCAGCGGCCGCGGCTGTTTTAGACTATGGGCAATCGATCAAAGACCTCGCTCGATCGAACATCTTTGCAGGTGATTTGCTTCCCAAAAATTTTGGTGTCACAGGCTCAGGCCGTGTCGTCTTTTATGATTATGATGAATTGCGACTGATGAGTGAGTGTCGATTCAGGCGCTGGCCTCAAGCCCCCGATGATTTAATGGCGATGAGTTCTGAGCCGTGGTTTTATGTGGGGGAAGATGATGTTTTTCCCGAGCAGTTCGCTTTGTTTATGGGCCTAGGTGCAGAGCGCTTGGCTCTGCTCAAGGCCCATCATCCGGAAATTTTTGATCCAGACTGGTGGGTATCGATCCAAAATGCCCTGACTCAGGGCGAGGCATTGGATGTGCCTCCATTTGGCTTAGATGCATGTATTGGCTGAGGGTTTAGCTCTTTATTAAAGAACCGCACAATCGTTTCATAAACATGTCGTCTTTGACCAACCCCTGAGATGGCGTGCTTCTCTCCCGGATAAGTCATTAGCTCAAATGGTATTGCGGCATCTTGAAGGCGCTGCATGAGTAGTGTTGAGTGGGTAAACAGCACATTGTCATCAGCCATTCCATGAATAAGCAAAAGGGGGTCAGAGATTTGATCTGCATATGTGAGGACATTACCCAGTTCATAGGCTTCGCTCTCTTCATTGGGATCACCCATATAGCGTTCTGTGTAATGTGTGTCATACAGTCGCCAATCTGTAACGGGAGCCACAGAAACAATTGCACCAAATGTGCCGGGATACTGGCTAGCTGCCATCAAAGACAGATATCCTCCATAACTCCAGCCAAAGATTCCAATTCGGTCTGGGTCAACATAGCGCTGTGATTTGAGCCAATCAATACCGACCATTTGATCGACCATTTCGATTCGACCTAAGCGCTGGTATGCAGCATCTTGAAAGGCTTTGCCCTGACGTTCCACGCCACGATTATCTAACGAGAACACGATGTAACCTTGCTGTGCCATAAACTGGTCAATTAAGGCCCGACGACTCCATTGGTTGGTGGCTAACCGAGAGGTCGGTCCACCATAGATATGGACAAAGACTGGGTATTGCTCGGTGGGGTCAAAATGGGGTGGTCGAATCATTTTGTAGTGCAGCGTCTGTGCCTCAGACCCAACCAGAGTTCCAAACTCACCACCCCGATGAAGCGCTAGATGCGGATAGTAGGGATGCGACTCATCAACAGCATTTTGAATGAGCCATGCGATGCGGGCTCCATCGGCCCGATGCAGTGACAGCTGCGGGGGCTGATTGGTACTGGAGTAACGATCGACATAGACCTGCGCGTGTCGATCCATGTTGACATCGTGCCATCCCGACCGTTTAGACA
>JALQZL010000234.1 GCA_023258355.1 Wenzhouxiangellaceae bacterium
CGCCCTGACCCGATAGACGAATCCGTTGCCCATCGCCGACACCCGCGGGAATCTTAACGTTGAGTGTTCGACCACCAACAGCAATGCGTTGCGTGCCACCCTTAATCGCCATCTCCAGATCAACAGAGACAGAGGCCGACAAATCTCGACCCGGCTGAGCAAATGGATTTTGGCCCGGTCGGGCTGATCGCTCGGCACCAAACCCACCAAAGAGCATATCAAAAAAATCGCTAAACCCAGAGGCCCCCGAACCAGCAAATCCGCCACCCATGCCATTGCCCCAGTTGGGTGGTGGTTTAAATTGATCCCCGCCTCGAAAGCCATAGCGTCTCAGTTCGTCATATTGCCGCCGACGCTCAGGATCTTTTAAGGCCTCATAAGCCTCGCCCAGTTCTTTAAAGCGTGCTTCGGCATCGGGCTCTTTACTAACATCGGGGTGATATTTGCGCGCCAAGCGACGATAGGCCTTCTTAATCGCGTCCTGATCGGCATTCTCAGCAACCCCCAGCGTTTTGTAGTAATCCTTAAATTCTGTCACCTATTCGCCTCCTAGCCCACCCGACGCAATCAGCACACCAGCTCGCTCCTATTCAGATATGGCGATGTGGGTGGGCAAAATCAAGCCATGGGTTCAAGAAGCAAGGTCACTGGGGAATTGCCCCACCACCAATAACTGTATAAAATTACACTATGTGTACTTATGCTGAACTCCATGCCCTTTCCAGTTTCAGCTTTCGCCGATCTGTTGCCAACCCTCAAGAACTGGTACATCACGCGCATGCGCTAGGCTACCAAAGCATCGCCATCACCGATGAGGTGAGCCTAGCTGGCGTCGTTAGGGCTCATGAAGCGGCCACAGAATGCGGCATGCATCTGATTATTGGTAGTGAGTGTTATTGGCCCGGAGAGGACCTGCCTGCCCCGCTGAAGTTGATATTTTTGGTGCCCGATCAAATGGCCTATGAACAGCTGTGCCATTTAATCACCCAAGCCAGACGACGCGGACCCAAGGGCAGCTATGAACTGTTGGTCAGTGATTTAGAGCTCGATCTATCTTCTTTGCTATTCATTTGGAAGCCCAGTCCTGACTTATCGATCAAGCAACTGAATGCCCTGGCTACGTGGCTCAAGCAACACGTTACAAACAATCTCTGGCTGGGCATCTCGCGCCACCTTCAAGCCAATGACGATGAGTGGCTTGAAACCATCACCCAAGTGAGCCATGATCACGCGATCCCCATCGTGGCCTGTGGGGGTGTGCTAATGTCACAGCGCAGCCAGAAACCTCTGCTTGACGTCATGACTGCCCTAAGAAACCACTGCCGAATTGATGAATGCGGCCTTGGCCTTGAAGCCAATGCAGAAGCTCATTTGCGCCCCATAACAACCTTAGAAAGACTCTATCCACAAAAATGGCTAGATGAATCGATCAACATAGCAAGACGTTGCAGTTTTTCTATGAATCAACTGTCTTATCAGTATCCAAAAGAATTGGTGCCCAAAGACCAAACCCCGATTGGTCACTTAAGAGTCTTGACTTATGC
>JALQZL010000235.1 GCA_023258355.1 Wenzhouxiangellaceae bacterium
AGTCTTGTGATTGAGGGGAATCGCAACCACAGCCAAGATCAACCAACTCAAAAACAGGGTTAAGGGCCCGGGTTGTCCGGCCAGGGTGAACACCAACAAGACCGTCGCCATGGCACCCGTCCAAACGGGGGTGCGCCATCGAAAGAAAGCTGCTGTGGTGGCCATCGCCACCAGTGCTATGGCGAAGGCCAGAAAACTCACGCGTTTTCCTCCACGGTTCGATTTCTATGGGTTTCTAAGAATGGGCTGATGGTCTCTAAGAACTCGTCGTTGGCATCGCCAGCCACCATGTGACCTGCGCCCGCCACCTCCGCTTTTTCTGCATGGGGGGCCAGTTTGATGAATTCATCCACGTGCTCTGAACCAATCATGTCACTCTGGCCACCGGCAATGAGGAGCGTGGGAATCTTTAGGCGGCGACTGGCCGACTGCAGCCTAGACTGCAGATTGGCGCTTTTCTCTGCCAATGCGAGCATCGCAGGATCCCAGTGCCAATACCAGCGCCCATCAGTGGCTTGACGCAGATTTTGACTCAGCTTGATCGGATTGGTGGGTTTACCGCGACGCCGATGTGGCAAAAACGCCCGAATCGACTCTGAGGCTTCTTCCAAAGACGCAAAACCTTCCGGATGCTGACGCATGAAGGCCAACATGGCAGTCACACCCCGCTCATCCCAGCGTGGGGCAATATCCACCAAAACCATGGCTTTGAGGTCCACTTTGGGCTTTTCAGAGTGCGCCAATAGGGCCGTCAAACCGCCCATCGAGGCGCCAATCACCATGGGTGTGTTCGGCAAAGAGGCACAGACTCGTCTGAAATCCTCCACAAATTGCTCAAAATCGTACTCACCACTGGGGGCACGGTCGCTTTCACCGTGGCCTCGGGCATCGTAGCTGACGGCCTGATAGCCCATTTCAGCCAACTGCCACCCGGTGTTTTCCCAGGCATATTGGGTTTGCCCGAAGCCGTGTGCCATCAACACACAAGGGGCCCGGTCATCACCGAAGTACCTCAAACTTAGGCGAATGCCGTCATCGGTCCAGATTTGACGGCGGCGAATGTCATCATGTAATTTGCGAGCAGCTTCCATACGGTACAGTATGTCCCTCGTAGCGATTTAAGTCAATTGTTCGTTCTTAACAGGTAATATGGGTACTGTGACCAAGGTTTTAAACCAAGGGTTCAATATTTTAGGAGCAACATGTCTGCCCGTCCAGAGACAATTGTCGAGCGCAACTCGCTGACCCGAAAAGACTGGGAGCAAGCGGCTTTGGAGCTGATCGCCCAAAAAGGCGTGGGGGGCTTGGCCGTGGAGCCGCTGGCGCGGCGTTTAGGGATCACCAAAGGTAGTTTTTATTGGCATTTTCCAGGGCGTCGCGAGCTTTTGGAGGCTGCTTTGGCACGGTGGGAGCGACAAGATGAGGAGAATCTGGGGCGTTCATTGACGGCCAAAGAACCCCCAAAGGAACGCTTGGAGCATTTTATCTGGCGCACCATGCAACAAACCCTGACCCACCGCATCCATTTGGC
>JALQZL010000236.1 GCA_023258355.1 Wenzhouxiangellaceae bacterium
CAAATCCTCGCTTGGCAGGCGCGTGTGGCCATGGTCCACGGGCAGTGGAATCAGGTGCTTGAGAGTATTCAGGCGATGTCCGAGGAGGCCAAAGCCGATGAGCGGTGGCGGTACTGGCGTGGTCGGGCCTTGGCCCAGATCGGCCGCCCAGACGCGATCTTGGCCTATGCCTCACTCTCGACAGAAGCCAACTATTACGGGTTTTTGGCAGCACAAAAGTTAGACCAACCCCTTTCACTGTGTCCCGAGCCACTGCCCACAGACGCGACCTTGGCCAAGCGCTTGCAAGACAGCCCTGAGTTTCAGCGGGCTGTGGCACTGTATCAAGTCGGGCTCTTGGCGCATGCGCGATGGACCTGGTATCAGTGGCTCACGCACCTGCCCATCGACGCACAACACCAAGCCGCCCGATTGGCTGCCTCGGTGGGCTGGCATGACCGTGCCATTGCCACACTCGCCAACACTGGGTCATTGCAAGCCTACGAGCATCGCTTTCCTTTAACTTATCGGTCTTATGTGGATGCGATGGCCGAGCGTCACGGGGTTGATGCGGCCTTGGTCTTTGGTTTGATGCGCGCCGAATCGGCCATGCAGCCTGATGCCCAATCCCATGTGGGTGCCCGAGGGCTGTTGCAGTTAATGCCAGCCACCGCTCGGGCTGTGGCCCGCCGTCAGGGACAGCCCCCGCCACAGACTCACCAGCTCATGGACCCTGAGGTGAATGTGGCCTTGGGTGTGGCACATTTGGCAGAACTCGCCAACCGCTTTGAGGGTGACTGGGTGAAAGTGGCCGCCGCTTACAACGCGGGTGCTGAGGCGGTGGCGCGTTGGTTGGCACGGGATGCTGTGCCGGACTCAGTGGCGCCCGATGTCTGGATCGAAACCTTGCCCTTCTATGAAACACGCGACTACGTCCCTCGCGTACTGGCCTTCGCCACCATTTATGAATGGCAATTGGAACGGCGCCCGCGTGTCTTGGCTGCCCATGTCACAAAGCGTTCGCCAGCGACGGGCGATGGCTTTGTCTGCGCGATTAACTAACAGCGCTACAATGGGCCTATGAGTCCATCCCACACCACCGATCCGATCACCGAAGGCCTTGAGTACTATCAAGTGGGTGGTTCTGTGCGTGATGCCTTGCTGGGGTTGCCGGTGGCTGATCGAGACTATGTGGTGGTTGGCGCTGATCCTGAAACCATGTTGGCCAGAGGGTTTCGGCCGGTTGGTCAAGATTTTCCAGTGTTTTTACATCCCAAGACCCATGAGGAATACGCACTGGCCCGCTTGGAGCGCAAGCAAGGGCATGGCTACCATGGCTTTGACATTGATGCCGGGCCCAACGTCACCCTAGAAGAGGATCTCAGCCGTCGGGACCTCACCATTAACGCCATGGCCATTGACCAAGACGGTCAGCTGATTGATCCATTCAACGGGCGATTGGATTTAAGCCAAGGCATTTTGCGCCATGTCTCCGAGGCTTTTCGAGAAGATCCCGTGCGCGTGCTTCGCTT
>JALQZL010000237.1 GCA_023258355.1 Wenzhouxiangellaceae bacterium
ATGCCATTGATAAACGCCAAACACGCGTTGCCCACATCGAAACTTTCACAAGTATTCGCCAACTTCAAATTGCCATGAACCAAACACGCCGTGCTGGGTTCAAGGAAATCGCGGCAAACGGACGTGTTGATCAAAATGCCCACCTGCTTGGGATCAATGTCTGCGCGATCCAATGCCTCTTTCGCAGCCAACGTGGCCCCATCCGATGGGCGCATGCCCTCTTCCCAAAGGCGACGTTCGGCAATACCCGCCAGATCGAGCAGGGGGTTTGCCGGCATCTCCAGACGCTGAATGGTCTTTGATAATCGATCAGCAACGACTTCTGAGTTCACCACCTCAGGTGCATCCACAGCAGCCACCGACTTGATCACAACATTGTTATATAGCATCAAGCGCCCAATCCCTTCTCTGCCCATTTACGATGGGGCATATCATTGTTCGACCCATCATTATACCTACCCCCCGAAGGACTGTTGCTCACATGATTCTGGTCAAGGCGACAGATGATTGAGGGCCTGGCTCAAGTCGTCGATCAAATCATCCAATGCCTCAATGCCAACAGATAGACGAATCAGAGAGTCTGTGATCCCCAACGCATGGCGACGCTCCTCAGGGACGGTGGCGTGGGTCATGATGGCCGGATGGTTCACCAATGATTCGACCCCACCTAAAGACTCCGCGAGTTGAAAGAGCTTTGTGTGTTCTAAGAACTGTCGGGCTCTTTGAAGGTCGCCACCCACATCAAAGCTGACCATGCCACCAAAGCCAGCCATCTGTCGTTTGGCCAACTCATGGTGGGGGTGGCTGACAAGCCCTGGATAGATCACCCGCTGTACTTGAGGCTGGTCAACCAGCCACTCAGCAATGGCTTGAGCATTTTCACAGTGTGCCCGCATTCTGACGGCCAGTGTCTTGGCCCCACGCATCGCAAGAAAAGCATCGAAAGGCCCTTGGATGCCACCTGTGGCGTTTTGAATAAATCCGATCTGATCTGCCAGCTCTGCGCTATTGACCACCACAGCGCCACCGACCATATCTGAGTGACCGTTCAGGTACTTGGTCACCGAGTGGATAACGATGTCAGCACCCATCGACAGGGGCTGCTGCAGCATCGGGGTGGCGAACGTGTTGTCCACCACCAAAAGCGCACCCGCCTGATGGGCCAGTTCGGCGATCGCCTCAATATCGACCAAAGACAGCATGGGGTTTGTGGGGGTTTCCACCCACACCAAGCGAACATCCCCGCAGATTGCCTTGGCGGCCGCCTCTGCATCACTCAAATTGACGAAGTCAAACTCAAGCTGGCCACTTTGACGCCTGACTTTCTCAAAGACCCGCCATGTCCCACCATAGAGGTCATCCATGGCCACCACACGCTCACCCGGCCTTAAAAGCGCCAACACCGCATCAATCGCTGCCATCCCTGAAGCAAAAGCAAAGCCCCCTTGTCCGCCTTCGAGATCGCTCAGGCAAGCCTCCCAAGC
>JALQZL010000238.1 GCA_023258355.1 Wenzhouxiangellaceae bacterium
GGGGGAGCTCAAAACCTCGTACAGATGAGACCTGTACCGATGGATCGTCACCAAAGAGGTTCGGCAACGCATAAATTGCGCCCAGACCCAAGGCGATGACCAACAAAGCATATTTCCAAGCGGGGAATTTATTCATTACTTGAGATTCTTCATTGTGCCCTTGGGAACCACTTGGGCAATGGAATGACGCTGAACATGGACTTCAACACCGGTATTGACTTCGACCGTCACAAAACTATCTACTACGGCTGAAATCCGACCCAAAAGACCACCAGCAGTGATGACCTCATCACCCACCGACAAACCGTCAATCAAGGCTTTGTGTTCCTTGTTCCGCTTCATTTGCGGGCGGATCAACAAGAACCAAAAGATCACGATGATCAAGATTAGGGGCAACAGACTCGCAATCAGGCTTGGTGCCTCGGGTTGTGCGCTTTGAGCCATTGCACTGGCGATCAAGAAATCCATATCGATACCTCTGTGTCAGGTCAACCAAATGAGCCCCGTATTATCGCACAGGCAGACAATCTGAGGAAGAGATCTGGCCCACCGCCCTTAGGGTCGCAATCCACGGGAGCGACGCGTTCCCGCGCCGCGCGGGGAAGGCACCCACAGGTTGCAACAGATTGAGATCGCCCAAGTCATCAATGGGCTCATGGTCTGGGTTTTCCAGCAGCGTTTTAAAGGCCTCAAAGTGACCTTGGAGCTTCGAGGGGGCCTGGCCCACCAGCCAATTGGTGAGCAACGAGGCACTGGCTTTTGTTACGGCACAGGCCTCACCTTCAAATTTTGCCGCCACAATCTGGTCCCCATCCACCACCAGTGCCATCTCCAAGTCATCCCCACAAAGGGCGTCTTGGGCGCGCCCCCGATGCGTGGCCTCGGGCAAAGGCCCATAGTTGTGGGGGTTCCTATTGTGCTCCAGAATCAAGCGCTGGTAGAGCGCATCCAAGCTCACGATCTCAGCATACCCATGGCGTGATCCAAGGCCCTCATAAACACATCGATTTCAGCTATTTGGTTGTACATCGCGAATGAAACGCGTGCTGTGGCGGAAACACCGAAAAACTGCATCGCGGGCATTGCGCAGTGGTGCCCTGTCCGAAGGGCCACCCCAAAATGGTCCACAATGGTTCCCACATCATTGGCATGGGCTCCTTCAACCACGAACGATATAACGGGTCCTTTTTCAGGTGCCTGGCCAATCACACGAAGGCCTGGCACAGCCGATAGCTCTGCATGCGCATAGGACAACAGTGCCTGCTCATGTGCAGAGATCAGATCGATTCCGATGGAGTCGATAAAATCAATGGCAGCCTTCAAACCGATGGCACCTGCGACATTGGGTGTGCCTGCCTCAAACTTGTGGGGAATGTCATTAAACGTGGTCTCAGAAAAACTGACGTGTTGAATCATCTCCCCACCCCCTTGCCAAGGTGGCATCTTCTCTAAGTGCTCCGCTTTGGCC
>JALQZL010000239.1 GCA_023258355.1 Wenzhouxiangellaceae bacterium
TGATCGGCCAAGTTCAAATTGTGGATGTCCCAAATCCATCGAAAGCCAAGGCCAGTCTGTTGCAGCGAAAGGCTGAAATTCTTAATTTGGCCAATAGCCTTCATCCCAAGATGATTGCCAGAGGTGGTGGTGCGAAAGACCTTGAGGTCTTCATTCACCCCTCCCAAGGGATGGGTGGCGATATGGTTGTGATGCATCTTTTAGTCGATACCTGCGATGCGATGGGGGCTAATCTGGTCAACACCATGTGTGAGGGCGTGGCCTCACTCGTGGAGAACATTGCCAAAGGGCGAGTCTTTCTACGCATTCTGTCTAACTTAGCTGACAGAGCGTTGGTCAAGGCCAAAGTTCGGATTCCTACCGAAGCGCTGACTCGAAAAGGATTTGATGGGGAACAGGTGCGAGATGGCATCATCGTGGCCAATGATTTTGCACGTCTTGATCCATACCGAGCTGCGACGCATAACAAGGGGATTATGAATGGCATTGACGCAGTGGCCTTAGCTACTGGCAATGACTGGCGTGCCATTGAGGCGGGCGCACATGCCTATGCCGCTAGGGGCGGACGCTACATGGCATTGACTGAGTGGAAGAAGGCAGACAATGGCGATTTGTTGGGGCAACTTGAGGTACCCATTAAAGTGGGGACAGTCGGTGGGCCGCTTCAAACCAATCCAACAGTCGCTTTGAATTTGCGGTTGATGAAGGTCCAAACGGCCCGGGAGTTGGCTGAAGTTATGGGAGCAGTTGGCCTTGCGCAGACTTTCTCTGCATTAAAGGCATTGGTCACAGAGGGTATTCAACAGGGTCATATGACACTGCATGCCAGATCTGTGGCGACGGCTGCGGGCACACCCCCAGAACTGTTCGACACCGTTGTTGATCGGCTGGTCGCCTCGGGCGAGATCAAGATTTGGAAAGCACAAGAGATCATCAAGACGGTGAGCGCACAGGCTCATCCTATCCTGGCCTCTTCTGAGCCAGAGCAGCGCAAAACCATGGAGGGTGAGCCATTGGGTGCTGGCCATGGCAAGATTATTCTGATGGGTGAGCATTCTGTCGTCTATGGGCGTCGTGCCATCGCAGCACCCATTCCTTTGGCGATTGAAGCGCGAATTGAGGACAGGCATGATGGCGTTGATCTAATCATTCCACGTTGGGGTATCGAGCAACGTTTGGATATGACTGCCAAGAATCCACCCTCATTCACTCGCTCCATTGCTGGTGTCTTGGAGGCACTGCAGTTAAAAGACCGATCAATGCGGATAGAGGTCTTTCCAAACGTGCCTCGTGCAATGGGTCTTGGAGGCTCGGCGGCTTTGGCCGTTGCCGTCATTCGCGCTTTAGCAGCGCACTTTGACTTGGCATTGACAGATGAGCGCATCAACCAATTGGCTTTCGAATGCGAGAAGGTTGCCCATGGGACACCGTCAGGTCTCGATAACACCTTGGCCACTTTTGG
>JALQZL010000023.1 GCA_023258355.1 Wenzhouxiangellaceae bacterium
AGCTGAACTTCAATTCAGATATCGATATTGTCCTCACCTATCGCTCAGCGGGCACCGCCCAAGGTCGTCGACAACTCGACGCTGGCCAATACCTGACGCAGGTCGCTCAGGGCATGATTAAACGGCTAGACCAAGTCACGGCCCACGGTCGGGTCTGGGCCGTGGATACGCGCCTGAGGCCTTTTGGTCAAGCAGGCGCTCTGGTCTGGTCGGTGGCCGCCCTCGAGACATACATTGTCTCTGAAGGGAGAACTTGGGAGCGCTATGCCTGGTTGAAAGCCAGCCATGCAGCCGGCGATGAGCCAACAAGCCAAACGGTGTTGGCAACACTACGTCCTTTCATTTATCGGCGCTACCGAGACTATGGCATTTTTGATAGCTTGCGTGCGTTGCACGCCAAGATTGATGGCCAAGCCAAACGCTTCGGTACACACCAAGACATCAAGAAAGGCTCTGGGGGGATTCGCGCCCTGGAGTTTCTAGTTCAAAGCCTGCAGCTTTTAGAGGGTGGTCGAATCACAGCGATACAGCAGCCTGGCTTTTACCCTGCACTGCATGCCCTCTCAGACCATCAATTGATTGATGCGGCTACCCATCGGGCGATGGACCAAAGCTACCGATTTTTAAGAACCCTCGAAAACAGACTGCAAGCCATGATGGGACAACAAACCCATATCCTACCCACCGAACCCTCTCAAAGGGCGATCTTGGCCAGACTGATGGGGTGCTCAGACATCGCCACTTTTGATGAACTACTCAGTCATCACCAGCAATGGGTTCATCAGCAATTTAGTCAGCGTTTTCTTGAATCTAGCCCCGAGACAACCGGGCAGCACCTTGTGAAAATCGATTGGCCGCCGACCGAAGAAGTGGTGGACCAACTGACCGACCGAGGCCTGTCCGCCGAGGCAGCCCGAGCACTGTATGAAGCGCTCGACCCACTCGCACAACGCCTCTCAAAAAAACCACTGAGCGCAGAGGGCCGGTTACGACTTGAGCGGCTCATGCCTTTGCTCATCAATGAGCTCATAAAGCACAACGACCCGATGGCGGGCGCTGAAGATCTATTAAGGCTGATAGAGACCATCGCTCAACGCTCTGCTTACTTGGCTTTACTCTATGAGCGCAGTGATATTTTGGCGCATGTGGTTGTGGTGTTTCTCAACAGCGCCCAAGTGGCTCGCTGGGTCATTGAGTCACCGCAGTTACTCGATGACTTGATTGACCCGACACATCAAAATACGCAGCCACTGGCTCCTGTATTGCAAGCAAGTGATCCCGAGCATGGTCTGAATGCCTTGAGCCGATGGCGCCAAACTCGGTTTCTCAAAATTGCGTTGGCTGAGCTAAACCGTGATATCGACCCCATGGTGGCAGGCCAAGCACTGTCTCGTGTTGCCGAGACCACCCTCCAAACAATCTTAGAGGGCATCGATCCCCATTCTCCTTTGGCAGTCATTGCCTATGGCAACTTAGGCTCAGAGAGCTTGCACTATGCTTCCGATCTTGACTGTGTTTTCTTGCATGCCTGCCAAAACCCAGACCATGGCATGGCCCGCACTGCCCAACGCATGATCACCATGATGCAGCTCCCACTGCCAGGGGGTCGTTTGTTTGAAGTGGATACACGCCTAAGACCCAATGGTCGGGCAGGCCTCTTGGTCAGTCACATTGATCAGTTTGCGGCCTATCAGCACCATGAGGCATGGCTGTGGGAACATCAGGCCTTGATTCGGGCACGGTGGGTGGCTGGAGACCCCACCATGGCCAATGCCTTTGAAGACATCCGCCAAGAAGTTTTGTTACAACCCAGAGATGCCAAAGAAACTGCTGAGGCGCTGTGGGCGATGAGGCAAAAACAAAAAGGCGAACGGCATGAGTCAGCCCTAAAACAACGGCTCAACGACATTCAGTTCATTGGCGAGTGGGCGGTGTTAACCCAAGCCTTAGAGACGCTTGAGTTACGACAGGCCAGAAGCGTCGATCAGCAATTGGCACACATGACCGGCCTTCCACGGACTTTGACCGATGATCTAAGGCAGGCATGGGTGAGGCTTCTAAAAGCACAACACCATGCGTTTCTTGACAGACATCCCGCTACATTAAGTGATGAGACCTTGAGGCGCATTGATGAGCACATTCAGAGCGCTTGGCAGACACTACTGGCATAAGCTAGAGTGAGCGATAAACCACAATCGACTGACGGAGGACTTTATGCGGACTGCAGATGAATGGTTTGACGATTACGGACAAAGCCATCAAAACGCCACCAACAAATTGATTCATTGGCTATGTGTGCCCCTGATTTTTTGGTCGGTGGTGGCATTGATCTGGTCGATCCCCTCCCCCATCGCCGCATTAAACTGGGCGATTGTCACCGCACTGGCCGCTCAGTTCTACTACATCATGCTATCGCCAAAACTGTCGGTGGGCATTGGCCTGTTTATGGCGCTGTCGTTGCTGGTGTGCTGGGCGATTGAGAACACCGCAAGCTATGCGCTGTGGCAAATCGCACTGGCTGTCTTCGTCTTGGCGTGGATTGGCCAATTTATTGGCCACAAGATTGAGGGCGAGAAACCCTCATTCTTTAAAGATCTACAGTTTCTTCTGATTGGCCCAGCTTGGCTGATGGGCTTTATCTACCGACGGTTAAACATCCGATACTGAGGACTCAGTCCTCAGTATGGGCCGCGTAGCCTTCAGCATCCATCAGATGGCCAAGCTCTTCTGAGTCCTCCAGACGAACGCTGAATAACCAACCATCGTTGTAGGGATCAGAATTAACCATTTCTGGCGCATCGGCCAGTTGGTCATTGACGCTGACTACCTCACCGCTGACTGGTGAATAAATATCAGAAGCCGCTTTGACAGATTCCACCACCGCACACGCATCCCCTTGGGCGACGTGGGCACCGATTTCAGGCAACTCAACAAATACCAAATCGCCTAACTGGCTTTGGGCATGATCGGTAATGCCCACTTTGACAACCCCATCGTCCTCTTCACTCGCCCACTCATGGCTCTCGCTATAACGACGGTCCGATAGAATTTCACTCATGCATAATCCCTTCTTTGACTAGTTGGCATGCGCCTTGTCAGCGTTAGCCGATGGTTGATCCTGTGCCCTTAAATTTTAACCCGCCCTCGAAGAATATCGAAAAACATCACCCAATCTCCAGCCAAACTATACAGGGGATGGCTAAACGTTGCTGGACGATTTTTCTCAAAAATGAAGTGGCCCACCCAGGCAAAGCCATAACCAAAAATAGGCATCATTAAAAACCACCAAGCCGAATGCGTTAGCGCGAGCACGAAGGCAAGAATCACCAGCCACGTGCCCACAAAATGCAAACGCCGACACCGAAGGTCAGCATGCTCGGCGAGATAATAGGGGTAGAACGCTTTGAACGAAGAAAACTCGGTGCTCATCATGGGCAGGCTCCAAACGCGGCGGTTTGGTTCCACCATAACACTGGGTCTTTGACAAAGGCAACACCTAAGTGGCTGAATAGCCTTGAAAACTTAGCCGCAGGTACGCTGGGCCTTCAGATTCATCCAGTGCGCCAAAATCAAGAAAACACCGCCAGTGCTTGTCATCACCGCTGCCGTGGCAGGCCCTATCCAGAGCATCTCAAGAATCGCGGCGGCCGTCACAATCAATAATCCCACAAGCCCCGGCAACAACATTTTTCGGTTGTGGTGGAAGCGATAACCTAGCCAGAAAGCCACTAGACTCAGGGGAATCACCACAAAAAGTAAGGCAAGATGGAACGCCTCACTGCCCCAAAGCCACAGATTGAGGGCTGGCCCAAAAGCCAAAATGAAGGGGATGCTCAAACAATGCACTACACACAGCGCCGACACGCCAATAGCGGCTTTGTCCACAGCAATGGCGTTGGCTTTATCTGCTTTCATCAGGTTGGCTGGCGTTGACATAATTGAAACATTATAACATGCCCATTTCTTAGCCAGCAAGCGCCGGCTCTTCCTTGGCTTGCTATGATCACAAAATGCGAGACTTCTTTGACCCTATCGTGCCCGCAATCGTTGACTGGCAAGGCGCCATGCCCCGCTCAGAGGCGTATCAAGATGGCTACTTTGGCTCCGGAGACGGCTTGGCTGAGGCGCAGTGTGTCTTTATTGAAGCCAATGACTTGGCCAATCGGTTTGGGCGCCTAAAGCCAGGTGAGGTGTTTGTCATTGGAGAAACTGGCTTTGGAACAGGCCTCAACATGTTGCTGGCCGCCCAATGCTTTGAACAACATGCCCCACTGGGGGCCTATCTCCAATTGATCAGCACTGACTTGCATCCACTGAGATTGGCCGATCTCAAGCGCGCACTGGCCTTGTGGCCAAGCCTTGGCCCGTGGGCTGAGCCACTGCTTCGGGCCTATCCGCCAGCGGCCCCTGGGCACCACCGATTGGCATTAACTGACCACATCGAGCTGACCTTAATGTGGGGAGAGGCCCTGGATAGTTGGTCGGCCAGCTCGGCCGCAGTGGATGCCTGGTTCTTGGATGGCTTTTCGCCCGCTCAAAATCCAGCCATGTGGTCTGAGACACTTTTTCAAACCTTGTTTAAACACTCACGGGCAGGCGCCACCTTGGGCACCTTTACCGCTGCGGGCCATGTCCGACAAGGCCTTGCCAAAGCGGGCTTTGTGGTCGAGAAAGTCGATGGGTTTTCTCATAAACGACATCGAAGCCTCGGTCACACCCCAGGTGATTGGTCGCCAGCCAAATGGCGTCAGGGACGTGCGGTGATTGCTGGGGCTGGCTTGGCGGGGGCCACCACTTCGTGGGCATTGGCCAAACGGGGATGGGACGTGGATCTGTGGGATCCAAACCCCCCAGCCAGCGGTGGTTCAGGTAATTTGGCAGGGGTTGTCTACGCCACCCCCTCCCCGCACCTGCAGGCACAGAATCGGTTTTACTTGGGCGCGCTCATTCGGGCGCTTGCCTGGTTTGACCGACTGGGTTTTCCTGCCACAGAGAATGACGGTCGGCTAAGCGATGTCTGGCTCCATCTCGCCCAAGCACGGCGACAAAAAAATGCCCACAAGGCGGCTCAGACAGGGGCGTGGCCACCTGAGCTATTGGCCATGACCGATGAAACAACGGCCTGCCTGAAAGGGGCGGGCTACATCCACCCAGCGGCTTGGATCAGACGCCTGATGGATCATCCCAACATTCGCTACCAACAAAAACCGCTCAAAGACTGGGCAGATGTGGAGGCCGATGCCATTGTGTTGGCCAACGCCGATGCGGTAAAGACATGGCCGGCCCTGGCTGGCTTACCGATAAAAGCAATTCGAGGCCAAGTCACGGAGATCCAAGCCACCGAGTCTTCCCAAAAATGGACGCAAGCCCACTGCCATGTGGGTTATCTCACACCGGCCATCCATGGCCGTCACTGCATCGGGGCGACTTACGATCTTCATCAAGCACACATCGGCGCGGTGGCATCAGATGATCAAACCAACCTCGCCCAGCTCGCCACTCATTTGCCTCAGCAATGGGCCGAACTGGGAGGCGAGGATGCCCAAGTGGTCGGCCAGCGGGCGGCGATGCGCTGCACCACTCCAGACCGCCTGCCCGTGGTCGGCGAGGTTCATCACATTGATGCCAGGCTCTTTCTCAATGTGGGGCACGGCTCGCGAGGCATCACCCATACCCCGCTATGTGCTGATGTGCTGGCGGATTTGATCTGCGACAATTGGAAACTAGGTGGCCACGGTGCGGATGCCAACATCATCAATGCCCTGCGCCCCGCGCGATTCTTAGATAGGAAAGATGCCCTGTGAGTGATCCCATCTTATTGGCTGTTTTAGGTGACCCAATTGGCCATTCCAAATCACCGCTGATTCATCAGGCGTTCGCTAACACCTGCGGGCTCAGCATCGACTATCAGGCCATCCACTGCCCCAAAGCTGATCTGGAAAAGACTTTGAAAGAGTTGTATGCGGCAGGCGCCCTGGGTCTGAATCTTACCGTTCCCCTCAAAGAGGCCGCCATTTCTTTTTGCGAGTCGCTGTCACCGCAAGCCCAAAGAGCGGGGAGCGTGAACACGCTGATTCGGGGTGATCGTGGCTGGACGGGAGACAACACCGACGGTGCTGGCTTGGTCGATGACTTCCGAGCAAAAGGCATCAATCTCGATCAAGCCCGCCTCCTCGTGATCGGCGCTGGCGGTGCTGTGGCGGGCGTGTGTGGCGCTTTACTGGATGCGGGTGTGGCGCGCATTGCCGTGATGAACCGAACCTACGAGCGCGCCAAAGTACTCTGCGATCGCTTCAACGATGCCCGATTAATGGCGATGTCCAATCCACCCCTAGACTCGCCATTGGATAGCGGGTTGCCTTTTGATGTACTGATCCAAGCAACCAGCGTGGGCCATTCCCAACAAAGGCCGCATCTCAATCCAGACTGGCTGCGGGCGGAAGGCACCGTCTATGACTTGAACTATGGGCCAGCCCATGTTCCGATTGCTCAATGGGCTGAAACACATGGATTTCGAGTCACTGATGGCTTGGGCATGCTGGTCAGGCAAGCGCAACTGGCCTTTCATCAGTGGACAGGCAAGCTGCCTGAGATTGAACCGGTCTATGAGCGGCTAAGAAAAGGCCTCACATCAACCTAAGCGCGCTGGCACCGAGACAATCGTTCGCTCTGGTTGCTTGGGGTCACTGATCAAGGCGGACAACTGCCCGCCCCAGGCACAACCACTGTCTAGACACACCACCGACTTTTTCACCATCAGCCCCAGCACGGACCAGTGCCCAAACACCACCGTCCACGCCTTCCAATCCCGATGGCGGTGCATCCACCAAGGCTTAAACCCTTTCGGCGGCTGTTTGGGATCGCCTTTGGCGGTCAAATCCAAACGCCCATGGGCATCACAAAAGCGCATGCGAGTGAACACATTGGTGATCGCCCGCAACCTTTTGAAATGAGGCTGATGTGGGCGCCAACGCCTGGGGCGGTTGCCATACATGTGTTCAAAAAAGAGCACAGGCTCTGTTTGAAGCGCGTGCGACAACTCCATGGCTCTGGCCTCCGTCGCTTGCACATCCCATCGGGGGTCAATGCCTGCATGCACGACCGCCAAACGGTGGTTTTTGTTCTTCCAAAATAAAGGCCGTTTGATCAACCAGTCGATTAAAACCTCAGCATCAGGGGCTTTTAAGATGGCGTCAAACTCAGGGTTCTTCTTTCGCCGGCTGGGCTTTCTATGGGCATAGGCCAAAAAGTGCAGGTCATGATTACCCAAGACACTCTCAGCCGCCTCCCCCAAGCCATGGATGTAACGGAGGACCTCCAAAGACTGCCCGCCTCGATTGACCAAGTCACCGACAAAGCGCAACCGATCCTGACTGGGATCAAAGGCTAACTCATCGACCAAACGCTTCAATGCATCGGCACATCCATGCACATCACCTATCAGGATTTGTCGACGCATCCGTGCACCTATTCTGGAGCGCTCGTCGCCCGCACTAACGTCACAAAAGTCATGGCATAAGCATTGTGCGCATCGGCCGGGTGGGTCTCAGTATCGCTCACCTGCCATTGCTTGAAATCAATCACAGGGAACCAAGTGTCCCCCTCTAACTCGGCATCAATCAAGGTGAGGTAGAGCTTGTCGGCGAGCGGTAACAAGGTCTGATAGATCTCACCGCCGCCAATAATGTTCACCACCTCTTCGCCCTCGGCTGTCAATGCCGCCATGGCAGGCTCGATTCCTTTAAAGGTCAACACCCCATCAGCCACCTCAGGGTCACGGCGGCTGATCACCACATTCAGTCGTCCAGGCAGTGGTTTGCCGAGGCTTTTGATGATGGAGTCATAGGTTTTACGGCCCATCAGCACCGGCTGACCGAGCGTGACTTGCTTGAAATGTTGCAGGTCTCGCGGCAAGTGCCATGGCATGGCACCTTGGTAGCCAATCACTCGGTTTTTGGCCATGGCAACCACCAGTTGGAGCTGGGGCATTTTTGTGGTGTGCTCAGTCGCCATTAGATGGCTATCGGTGCTTTGATGGCAGGATGCGGATCATATCCAACCAACTCAAAGTCCTCAAACACAAAATCCTCCAGCCGTTCTCTGGCGGGATTGAGTTTGAGCGTGGGTAGTGGACGAGGTTGGCGCTGCAACTGTTCGGTGACCTGCTCTACGTGGTTCAAATAGATATGGGCATCGCCAAAGGTATGAATATAATCGCCAGGCTTTAAGCCCACCACTTGGGCCATCATATAGGTCAACATGGCATAAGAAGCAATGTTGAAAGGCACGCCCAAGAAGCAATCCGCCGAGCGTTGATACAGCTGACAACTCAGGCGGCCATCAGCCACATAGAATTGGAACAGACAATGACACGGGGCCAACGCCATGCGCCCAGCCGCGACATTGTCTTGAGGTGAACAACTTTCATCCGGCAAACTTGTGGGATTCCATGCACTGACGACATGTCGCCGAGAGTGGGGCCGTTGCTTGAGCTGATCCACCAATTCAGCCAACTGATCCACCACCCCTCCGGATGGATGTGGCCACGAGCGCCACTGCGCACCGTATAAGGGCCCAAGGTCACCTTCAGCGGTGGCCCATTCATCCCAAATACTCACCCCCACTTCATTGAGTGAGCGAACATTGGTATCGCCTCGAATAAACCACAGAAGCTCATGGATAATGGAGCGAAGATGCAGCTTTTTGGTGGTGACTAACGGCAAACCATCGGCGAGATCAAAACGCATTTGATGACCAAAGATGCTGCGTGTCCCCGTCCCAGTCCGGTCGTCACGCTCTGTCCCGTGTTCCATGATGGTCTGAAGTAACTCTAAATATGCTCGCATTATTCCATCCTGTCATGCCTAGGCTGATGGTGTCTCAGCCAGAGAACTGTTTAGTCACATCGCCTGGCTTGCCAACGGCCTTCATAGGCCGTCCAAACAAACACCATACCTAAAATCATCATCGGAACGCACAGTAACTGGCCCTGTGTGAGCCAATCAAAAGCAATAAAGCCGATATGGGCATCGGGCTGTCTGAAAAATTCAGCGACAAACCTCAACGCCCCATACCCGATCAAGAAAAACCCACTGACCGCCCCCACTGGGCGTGGCTTTGATGAATACAGCCAAAGTAAGACAAACAGCATCAGTCCCTCTAGCCCCGCTTGGTAGAGCTGAGACGGATGACGGGTCAGCTCATCACCAGCGCTTGGAAAAATCATGCCCCAGGGCACTTCTGTTGGACGCCCCCAGAGTTCTCCGCCGATGAAATTACCCACCCGCCCAGCGGCCAGCCCTGTTGGGACCAAAGGCGCCACAAAATCAGCCAGTCGGAAAAATGTCAGACCAAGGTGTCGGGCATAGAACCACATCATCACGACAACACCCAACAGTCCGCCGTGAAAACTCATTCCTCCATCCCGGATATTGAACACTAGCCAAGGGTTCGCCAGCCACTCGCCGGGGACATAGAACAAGACATAACCCAGTCGCCCGCCAATGATCACCGACACCACACCCCAAAAGAGCAAATCGCCCACCTGCTCGCGAGTCAAGGCGGCGCCCGGCTGGCCAGCCCTCAGCCCACCGAGCCACCAAAATAGGCCGAAGGCGACCAAATACATCAGGCTGTACCAGTAAATATCGAATCCAAACAGACTGATCGCGACAGGATCGAGGGCGTGTCTTAGTGGGGTCTCCAACATGGGTCCCATTATCGCATGGGCTTTGAGTGCCGCAATACCGTAGAATGGCGCCCATGGCTATTTTTCTGCCCAATGTGCACGCCATGATGGTACTGGTGCTGGTGCTGGTTGCACTGGCCCTGTTCTCTCGTGAGCGTATCCCTTTAGAAACCAGCTCTTTGGTGGTGTTGGTCTTCTTGACCATTGGCTTTCAACTGTTTCCATTTACAGGGGCTGATGGCCGCACTTTAAGTGCTGGCGACTTTTTTCAAGGTTTTGGTCACCAAGCCTTGATCGCGGTCTGTGCTTTGATGATTTTGGGTGAAGGCCTCATTCGCTCCGGGGCCTTAGAGCCCGTCGGGCGCTTTCTGACAACGATCTGGCGAAAATCACCGGCCCTGTCGCTGCTGGGGACGTTATTGGTCTGCGCTGTCTTGAGTGCCTTTATCAACAACACACCCATTGTGGTGATGCTCTTACCCATCTTATTGGGCGTGGCGCTAAGAACAGGGCGCTCGCCATCAGGCATGCTCCTACCTGTCGGCTTGATCAGTATCGTTGGTGGCATGGCCACGACCATTGGCACCTCCACCAACCTGCTGGTGGTCGGCGTGGCCGCTGACATGGGTGTGGCCGAATTTCAAATGTTTGACTTCTTCTTGCCTGCTGCCATCGCTGGTGGTGTGGCGATTGTCTATTTGTGGTTAGTCGCCCCGCGTCTGTTACCAGAACGGCAAGTGCCCATGAAGTCTCCTGTCAAACGGCTCTACACCGCCCAGATTAGACTGGATGAGGGCAGTCAAGCCACGGGCTCAACTTTGGCGGAAGCCATTGAAACTTGCCGAGGTGAACTGAAGGTCGAAAAAATTCAGCGTGGGCCTGGGGTGTTTGTGACCCCTTTGCCCGATGTTGTCCTAGCCGCTGGTGACCGCATCACCACCACGACGACTCAAGATAATTTGCGTGAATTTGCCCACCTTCTGGGTGCCAAATTATTCTCTGGTGATGTCGAGGTCGATGAGGCCAATCCGCTCGACTATGCCAAACAAAATCAAGTCATCGCGGAAGTCGCCATCACCCCCAACTCCTCTTTGCTGGGTGTCCGCGTTGGCCAAGCGCGTCTGTTGTCTCGCTACAAATTGCGCTTACTGGCGTTGCACCGATTCGATCGGGAAGACGAAACCCGCGCCACCGGTGTGGATAACACTGTCCTGAAGTCTGGCGATGTTTTGCTCGTCCAATCAGGCCCCAAAGATTTAGGGATACTCAAAGAAGGGAGCGACTTTCTGGTCCTTGATGGCGGGGTGGATCTCCCCAAAACCACCAAAGCGCCCGTGGCGTTAACCATCATGGCATCCGTGATCGCTGCGGCGGCTTTTGGTTTATTGCCCATTGCCATCAGTGCAGTCTTGGGCGTGTTGGCACTGCTGCTCACGCGCACCCTCAGCTGGAAAGAAGCCATGGGGGCACTCTCGATTCAAGTGGTGATGATTATTGTTGCCAGTTTGGCACTGGGGATGGCCTTGATGAGAACAGGGGCTGCCGATTGGTTAGCGCAATTGTTCTTGGCTTTAAGTTTTGGTGTGCCTGGTTTCGTGATCTTGGCCTTTTTAATGCTGGCCATGGCGGCCTTAACCAATGTGGTCTCGAACAATGCCGCTGCCGTCATTGGCACGCCGATTGCCATTTCTGTGGCACAACAACTGATGCTCCCCGCCGAGCCATTTGTCTTGGCTGTTTTGTTTGGCGCGAACTTAAGCTTCGCGACCCCGATGGCTTACCAGACCAATTTGTTGGTGATGAACGCGGGTGGCTATAAATTCAATGACTTTGTTCGGGTGGGCTTGCCATTGATGTTGTTGCTCTGGGTTGTTCTGACAGCCACCCTCACCTATGCCTATCAAATCTAGATACCCGCTGGTCTTGTGGGCGGTCGGGGCGTTTATGGCGCTTGGACTTGGATGGTCTGCCCAGGCCAGTCAGGAGCCGCCACGACTGATCACCTTGGCCCCTCATTTGACTGAATTGGCTTTTGAAGCCGGTGCTGATCAGCATCTGGTGGGGGTCGTTGATTTCAGTGACTACCCCCCTAAAGCCCAAACCTTGCCTCGCATTGGCGATGCCTTTCGCTTTGATCTGGAAGCCATCGTCCGCCTGCAACCGACGCACGCACTGGCTTGGTCTGGCGGCACGCCCGCGCGTGTCGCCCATCAGCTCAACACACTTGGGATCACCGTGGTTTGGATTGAAACAAACACCTTGGCAGATATTCCACAGGCCATTGAGCGACTAGCGAAGCTCGGTGGTCAACCAATGAAAGCCAGCCAAGCGATCGAGCACTTTGAACAGACCTTGGCCAAGACAATATCCTCTGACCAAGCAGAGCATGCCCTTGAGCCTGTGCGCATTTTTTATCAAATAGCCGAACAACCGCTCTACACCTTTGGTGGAGACCATGTCATCAATGAAGTGTTTTCCCTGTGCGGCGGACGCAATGTTTTTCAAGACGTTGACACACAAGCTTTGGTGGTCGATCCAGAGACAGTGATTGACCGTGCGCCTGAGATGATGTTGGTGGGCAGTGATGCCCAGACAAGTCATGGCAGCAGCACTCATTTCCTCAATGAGTTGATGGCCACAGCCCATCCAAGCCACGCCATGGCTGTCCACTATGTCGATGCCAACTTATTGGTTAGGCCCACCAGTCGAATCTTGACAGGTATTCAGACCCTGTGTGCCCTCATTGAAACCACACATTCAGGACCCGCTTCATGAGCCAACCCCTCAGACAGGCCATTCAAATCAAGCGTCCCGGTGGCTATGATGCACTGTCACTGATTGAGGAGCCTATCCCCACACCAGGCCCTCAAGAGGTGGTGATCGCTACAAAAGCCTGCGGCGTGAATTATGCCGATGGCATCATCCGAATGGGTCTTTACGCCTCAGCCAAACAATTACATGGCTACCCCATCATCCCCGGCTTTGAGGTGGCTGGTCATATTCATGCCGTGGGTTCGGATGTGGGTGATCAGTGGCAGATTGGGGATGAGGTGATTGGCTTGAGCCTATTCAATGGCTACACCTCCCATTTATGTTTGCCCGCCGAAGGTGTGTTCAAAAAACCAGCCAAACTCAGTTTCGAGCAAGCAGCCAGTTTGCCGACGGTCTTTCTCACCGCTTGGTGGATGGTGCATCGTCAAGTCCACCCAGAGCCAAATGAGACCTGGTTGATTCATTCTGCCGCCGGCGGCGTGGGGTCTGCCCTGCTTCAAATCGGTCGCTTGGCTGGGGCGCGGTTGATTGGGGTGGTGGGTAGCGAACACAAAGTCGCCCATGCCAAAGCCATGGGCGCTGATGACGTGATCGTCCGCGAGACAGAGGATCTCTGGGCAAGGGCAAAAGCACTGGCCCCACTTGGCTTTAATGCGGTCTTTGATGCCAACGGTGTCCAAACACTCGGCCAAAGTTATGCGCACCTAGCGCCCACCGGCCGCGTTGTGGTCTATGGGTTTGCCAGCATGTTGCCCAAGAATGGCCGGATCAATTGGTTAAAGCTCCTGATGAACTGGTGGCGTACCCCACGCTTTAATCCCTTAAAAATGACCCAAGAAAACCGAAGCGTTTTGGCTGCCAATCTGAGCTTCTTACAGTCCCATGCCCCCAGTTTGCAAGCCGGTATGCACTGGCTGCTTGAGCGGTTTGAATCGGGTGCGCTGACCCCCCTGCCAGTGACGCGATTTGCTCTCAAAGAGGCCGCTTTAGCCCACCAAAAGATCGAATCAGGTCAAAGCATTGGTAAACTTGTGTTAACGCCAACAACCCCCACTGAGTGATCTTCTGCCGAGCCTCCTGAAAACATCCTACATCCTCACTTTGATGGCAATCATCGCCCTCTTACAAGTGCCTGTAAGCAACGCACACGCTTGGTCGCGCTATGGCCATGAGGCAATTGGTTATTTGGCCGAGCGTCACCTAACACCGGAGGCATCGGCGTTTGTTGAAGAATTATTAGGCGAGGAAACACTCGGGTCTGTGGCCGCGTGGGCCGATCAGGTCCGCGGCGATCGTCGAGACACCGCCCCCTATCACTACGTCAATGGCCCAAGAGATCGCTTGGTACCGAGAGAGGAAGACCTTCACTTGCCGCAAGGCACGGTCTACACCGCTATTTTGATGTACCAAGACCAATTGATGGATGAGGATTTGAGTCGTGATGCACGAATCGAGGCGCTGAAGTTTTTAGTTCATTTTGTGGGTGATGTCCATCAGCCTTTGCACACAGGCTTTGCTGATGATTTGGGTGGCAATCGATTTCAAGTGATTTATCGAGATGAGCCGTTTAATATCCACCGCTACTGGGATCTCAATATCATTGAACCACGCCTAGACCGCTTAAGCTCAAGTGCCTACGCTGCCTATCTCGATGAGGTGTTCGCCACCGCACAAAAAACCCTTTGGATCAGCCAAACTGACCCCAAGCCTTGGGTCACTGAAGCCAGACGCTATCTGTTCGCCGGCCTCTACCCTGTGCCACAGCGCTACGAATATGACAGTGGCCGAGACCGCACCGAGCCTGTCCCTGTGATGGATGAGACTTACCGAGAGGTTTGGATGCCAACCGCCGAAATCCAGATTGCCCGAGCGGGTCTTCGCTTGGCAGGCATTCTCAACGGCTTGGCTGCACAGTAGGCAGAGGCACTAGAGTCTGGCCAACCAGACTTGCATCACTTTCTTTGCCTGCTCATCGCCGTTGGCGCTCGCCACGGCGATCCCTTCAGTCCAAGCTTCTTTTGCCTTGATTGAGTTGCCTTGATCGCGGTATGCCTGACCAAGTAGCTGCCAGGCCATGGTTTTGGCAGGCGCTAACTCGCAGGCACGATTGAGATGGATGAGCGCCTCATCAGTGTCACCTAATTTAAGTTGGGCTTGGGCGACGGCCAGCCTGGCCTCATAACTGTCTCGGCCTTGGTCAATCATTTTTAGAATCGCAGCGATGTCCATGCGACCGGCTCAACGACCTCAGTGCCGCCAATAGGTTGGCGTCAGTAGCACCAGCAGCGTGAAAATCTCCAACCGCCCCAGGAGCATGGCAAAGCTCATCAACGCCTTGGTCGCATCACTCAAGCCACCCCAATTCGAGCCCGCTTCTCCCAAGGCAGGCCCTAGGTTATTCATGGCAGAGAACACCACCGAGACAGCGGTCACCAGATCAGCTTCCAAGCCAGAGACCATCAGCGTGAGAATGACAATACACACGATGTATAGAGACACATAACCCCATACCGCATTGGCCACTTCATCATCTAGCGTGCGTCCCCCGAGCTTTAGCGGGACCACTGAGCGTGGATGAGCCAATCGTTTGAGTTCACGTACGCCTTGCTTGGTGAGAAGATAGACCCGAATCATTTTGAAGCCACCGGTGGTCGCACCCGCACATCCACCTAAGGCACTGATCATGAGGACCAAAAGAGGCAATGTGCCGGGCCAAAGATACACTTCAGTGGTCGCAAAGCCTGTGGTTGTCATGTAAGAAATGGTGTGGAATGCCGCTGAGCGTAAAGACTCCCAGAAGCTACCGCTGACATCTTGACGCCACAACAACACCGTCACCAAAGCGCTCACAAGCACGATCAATAAAGCAAACAACTTCAGCTCAGGGTCTTTGAGATACACCTGCATGCTGGCCCGACGCAGGGCCAAAAAGTGAAGCGCAAAATTTAAGCTCGCGATAAAGACGAACACCATGACCAGCCACTCAATCAAGGGGCTGTTGTAATACCCAATAGAGGCATCATGCGTGGAGAATCCAGCCGTCGCAATGGTCGAAAAGCTGTGCATCAACGCATCGAATAAATTCATGCCAGCTGCCCAATAAGCCGCCGCACAAATGATGGTGAGCCCAATGTAGATCGCCCACAGCGCTTTGGCCGTTTCTGCGATTTTTGGAGTCAATCGGTTTTCTTTCATCGGACCGGTGGCCTCGGCTTTATAGACCTGCATACCCCCGACTCGAAGCATCGGCAAAATAGCCACCGCCAAAATAATAATGCCCAGACCACCCATCCACTGCAGTTGTTGGCGGTACCAAAGAATGGAGATCGGCATCGTATCTAGGCCTGAAAAAACGGTCGCGCCAGTGGTGGTGATCCCCGAAGTCGATTCAAAAATCGCATCCGCAATCGACGCCTCTAAGCCAAGAATAAATGGCAAAGAACCCGCCAAACAGACCGCACCCCAACACGCCACCACGACCAAGAACCCATCGCTGATACGCAAGTCACGATCGGCATTTCTCACCGGCCAGTACAAGGCACTGCCGCTGCCCAAAATAAGCACCCAACTGG